>JAQBOY010000365.1 GCA_028287805.1 Mucilaginibacter sp. | reverse complement strand
AACTGAAAAGACTTTTAATACAAATAAATTTTATATATTGAATCATATGCTATCTATGTGCATTTTTAATGAATAAAACATCTGTTATGCAACCCAGTAAATACAATCAAAAATTTCAGGAAGCCTTAGCCAGCCTTAACCCCGAGCAATTAGCTGCCGTGAATAAAATGGATGGCCCGGTGTTGGTAGTTGCTGGTCCGGGGACAGGCAAAACCCAAATACTAGCTGCACGCATTGGTAAAATTTTAACGGATACCGATGCCGCTCCCAATGAAATTTTATGCTTAACCTATACTGATGCGGGTGCGGTTGCCATGCGTAAGCGTTTATTTGAATTTATTGGCCCGGATGCGTACCGCATCAACATATATACTTTTCATGCTTTTTGTAACGAGATCATACAGGAAAACCTGGAGTATTTTGGCAAGCTGAACCTCGAGCCATTGTCTGATCTGGAATCTGCTATGCTTTTCCGGGAGTTGGTAGACGATTTTCCGAATGATCACCTGCTTAAGCGTTTTACAGGCGATGTTTATTATGATGTGCCACGGCTAAAAAGCCTTTTTTCTACCATGAAGCGGGAGAACTGGGATAACGCCATGATTGAAAAGGCCGTGCAGGAATACCTGGACGATTTGCCTAATCGCGATGAGTTTATTTATAAAAGACCAAATGCAGTTAAAGGCATAAAAGCAGGCGATCCCAAACAAAAGGATATAGATGCAGCTCATGAGCTGATGAAAAAGCTATTGGTGGCAGTGGGCGAATACCAGCAATATGATGCCAAGATGAAGGCACGCGGCCGCTATGATTATGATGATATGATCATTTGGGTATTAAAGGCCTTCCGGGAAAATGAAGAAATATTGCGCCGCTACCAGGAACGTTATCAATATATATTGGTGGATGAGTTTCAGGATACCAGCGGCTCGCAAAATGAATTGCTGAAATTTTTACTGAACTACTGGGAAACGCCAAACGTATTTGTAGTGGGCGATGATGACCAGTCGATCTTCAAGTTTCAGGGTGCTAACATGAAGAACATCCTTGATTTTGCGAATGATTATGTAAGCACACTTTCTACAGTTGTGCTGAAGCATAATTACCGTTCCAATCAATCTATTTTAGATATTTCAAAAGCGCTCATCAATAATAATAAGGAACGTTTAACCGCTCAACTGGCTTTAGATAAAAACCTGCATTCATCCCATTCGCGCTTTACCGAGGAAGTAATTGAACCGGTTATACGTGAGTATGAAAATCCAGGGCAGGAAATGGTGGATGTAGCCATGCAAATTAAAAAGCTGGTTGCAAAAGGCACTCCACCTAATGAGATAGCCGTAATTTATCGTAATCACAGCCAGGTAGAAGAATTATTACATTTTTTAGAAATACAAAAAATAGCGGTTAACACCCGGCGAAAAATTGATATCCTCACTATCCCTTTTGGCGAAAAGATCATTAATATTCTGCGTTATCTGGCTATGGAACTGGATTCGCCTTATAGCGGAGACGAGTTGCTGTTCGAGATTATGCATTATGATTTCTTTAGTATTCCGCCAATTGAGATTGCCAAAGCCAGCATCGCGGTAGCAAAAGAAAACTATGCTACGTCAGCAAATAATCAGCCCAAAACATCCTTGCGCCGGTATATAAATGATATGCGCACATCAGCTCAGCCAAGCTTGTTTGATACCCAGCAAAATGTGGGAATGAAATATTTGATCAATAATATTGATTTCCTGTTAACAGAAGCGGTAAGCGTTACATTGCAGCAGTTTTTTCAGCAGGTTATTTCAAAAATGGGCATCCTTCGTTATATCATGCAACAGCCGGACAAGGGTGCCTATATGCAGATCCTGACTAATTTTTTTGACTTTTTAAAAGACGAAAGCCGTAAAAGGCCGGAGATCAAATTAGCCGATCTGTTAACCACTATCGACCTGATGAAAAAGAACAATATCCGCCTGGATCTGAATCAGGTGATTTTTTCTGATAATGGCGTAAACTTTTTCACCGCACATGGATCAAAAGGACAGGAATTTGAGCACGTATTTTTTATAGGCTGTGATAAAAGAACATGGGACAGCAAAGGCCGTAATAATGGTTTTAATTATCCCGATACTTTAACCCAGTCATCGGCCGATGATATTGCTCACAAGGAAGAAGCCCGCAGGCTGTTTTATGTAGCGCTTACCCGTGCAAAACAATGTTTGATGATATCCTATGCCAATAAAGATAAAAAGGGCAAGGAGCAGGAACCTTCGCAATTTATTGGAGAAATAATTGCCGAAACTGATTTAATCATTGAACATCCGCAGGTAAATGAAGAGGCTATGCTGGAGTTTTATGCCACACAATTTAGCGAGGAAGATAAGCCTAAGGTTGAGTTGCTGGATACCAATTATATTAACATGCTGTTACAGAACTATACTTTGTCTGTTACGCATTTAAGTAATTATTTAGATTGTCCGTTGCGATTTTATTTTCAGTGTCTTATCCGTGTCCCTGCGGGTAAAAGTCCATCGGCAACGTTTGGGCAGGCGGTACATTGGGCTTTAAATAAGGCTTTTATAAAGTTAAAGAATAACGGTGACCAGTTTGTATCAACAGATGAATTTATGAAGGAGTTTCGCTGGTATATGTACCGTAATCGCGATTCATTTACCAAAGCTGAATTTAAGCTACGTGTGGATTATGGCGAGAAGATACTGCCGGTTTATTACGAACAAAATATTAACAGTTGGAATAAAATAGCGATAACCGAGCGCTCTATTAAAAATATTGAAATTGAAGGTGTGCCGGTTAAAGGTAATTTAGATAAAATAGAATTTGAGGGCAAGCAGGTAACCGTGGTTGATTATAAAACCGGTAAACTGAAAAATGCGAAAGATAAACTGCTGCGGCCAACTAATGATCAACCTT
>JAQBOY010000332.1 GCA_028287805.1 Mucilaginibacter sp. | reverse complement strand
AGCCTGACACCAAGCGGAAGTTTAAACCGCGAAGATGGCAGCCTTTCTATAGTATCTTTTCCGTTCGAAAAATATACCCTGTGAAATGGCAAACTTAAATACCCATGCTGAGTAACTACATCTCCCAATAACATGACCTGTAACCTTGAATTTATCATTTGTGAATAAGAAAACGACGCGGTAAGTGTAGTTCTGGGGCTGGTTGGGATGCTGGGGGTTCCGCCAGAACTTAAAGCAGAACTTCCGCTCGCTGTGGTGATGTAGGTTGGGCCGGTTGAAACGGTTGATTGAGGAATAAATTCAGAAGGATAAATTAAGGTGACATGATCAAAATAACCCTGAAGCTTAGCGCCAAATTCTCCATTTTTATCTTTTGTTTTTTGGGAGAAATGCAGATCAGCACCTAATGATTTGTAATTGTATTCTCCAGAGTAATAAGTTCCTATTCCGAAACTATTCCCCTTTTTTGCATTTTCAACAGTCCAATCCAATGAAGGATAAATTCTGGAGCCTCCGGTTTTTGATGCCCCGGTTGTAGATACATAAGCTGCAGATGCAGAGGTATGGTAGTCTACTCCAAGCCCTACTGAAAGTGTATTTTTGTTTAATGCATTGTTCAGCCAAACCAAATTCAGATTTATACCATTCGAAAAATCTATTACCTTTTCGGTTCCAATACCACCTGTAACTGCAGAATGATCGCCATTCTGATTATAAAAACTGGAAACCAGGTTAATCTCATCTACCCTAAGACGCCTGGGCCTGTAATTGTCTGTGTCCAGATTTATAGGTTCATATAAACTAAAATATGGCTTTTTAACAACGGTATCCTGTTTAACTTGTGAAAAAGCATTAAGGCGGCATATAATAGAAAATCCGATGACGGATAAGTAAATTTTTCGCATAAAGTAATGAGGGTTCTGCTATCTGAATAATTAATTACAACCACAGCCGCCACCGGTCTTGCCCGCATTGGCTCCTGATGCGCTTTCACGATAAGATTGAAAATTCAACTCGTTTTTTTCAACCTTACGATTACCCAACGCCATTTCAGAATCATTGAGCCGGCTCTTCTGGTATTCCTTTAAATGCACACAGGAGGTAAGGGATACTACCACCAGTATACAGGATATTATTTTTGCCACTTGTTTTATCATATAGCTTACTTCAGATTTATGTTTTTTGATACATACATTCTGTCATCATCATCAATGATCACAGCTTCAATATTTTTCATTTGGTTAATCAAATCCAATCCGGTACGGATTCCCATAATCATTACTGGTGTTGCCATAGCATCAGCAATCTCAGCATTAGTTGTAATAATGGTTACGCTTTTAATTCCTCTTATGGGCAGCCCGGTGCGTGGATCAATGGTATGTGAATACTTTTTTCCTTCCACTATAATAAACTTTTCATAGTTTCCTGAGGTAGCCACTGCCATGTCACTGATAGATAGGTATGAAAATATTTCGTGAGATGAGTTAGGATTAGCAATGCCTATAGTCCATTGTTTTCCATTAGGTTGAAGTCCCCAGGCAGCAAGATCTCCCGAAGCGTTTACAACGCCGCTTTTTACGCCTTGTTGTTTCATCACTTCTTTAGCACGCTCAGCTGCATATCCCTTGCCTATTCCCCCAAATCCAATTCGCATTCCTCGTTCTTTTAAGTATACCGAGTTTGCCTCCCGGTCAAGAACAATGTTTCTAAAGTTGATGAGCCGCACCATTTTTTTTGCCGTTTCTTTGTCTGGCAATGAGGTCATTTGCTGATCAAAATTCCATAACCTCTTATCAATTGAGCCATAAGTAATATCAAATGCTCCCTGAGTAATATCAGAGAGGCGGATAGAGCGTTCAATTAAATTAAAAGTTTCACTGCTTACCTCTACAGGACTGATGCCTGCGTTTTGATTAATCCGATTAGTTTCGCTGTTGTCGTTAAACGTAGTGAGCAATGCTTCTATACGCTGGATCTCTTTAATGCCGGTCTCTATTTTTTCATTAGCCCATTTTTCATTATCTGCAACCACACTTAATTCAAAGTGATTGCCCATCAGTTTGCAGCTCCTTTTAAAAACATTATCCATAGTGTTGTGATGGTTAAGCAAAATTCAAAAATTTTAGAAGGGCTCCGCTTTACATACCAATATTACAGCCCGATTATGAATTCTAAATGAAAATTTATTGATATAGATACCAAATTAGATGTTTTAACATTTATTAACATTTATCTGGATATATCTTGACTGATGCAGGCAGGGAATGTTAATGTGGAAGATTTTTTGGCGGACAACTTTAAATTTTGCACTTACAATAAGCCTCTATGTTTTTACTTCAAAAAATCTTTATTTTTGTCAAAATATCAAAGATCAACCTATTTAAATTGAAAAATATCTACTATATGATATTGATTCCAATACAATTTTTGATGAGTGTATGTAGAAACCCTTGAAAGGTCTGTCTTTATTTAAATTTTTATATGTTAATGGAGTTAATTGCGCAATTAATAATGAAAAAATTAAAAAAAAGTCAGTATAATAAATTATTACACAATTATAACTACTTTGTTAGCAAAGAATAATTAAGTAATTGGTCGTAATTTATTAAAGCATGAAAAAACACTTACTAAAGCAATGCTGTGTCTGTTTTTTATGGCCTCCCAGGCATATGTACAGAACGGGGTAATTATTGGTACGATTACCGGAAAGACAGGAAACCTCCACTAAATTACAAGGATACTAAAAATGAAAAAGATAGGAATTTTAATCAACTTAACATTCGCAATAACAAGCGTCACACTTGCACAATCAACAGGCAATCTTAAAAAACAAGCAATTGCTGATATACAAACTCAATATACCGGGTATAAAAAAATAGCCCTGCAGATATGGGACTATGCCGAGGTTGGATACAAAGAATATAAAAGTTCTGCATTGTTACAAAAAACACTCACAGACAATGGTTTTACAGTTGCGGCTGGTGTAGCCGAAATACCTACGGCATTTGTTGCTACTTACGGCAGCGGCAAACCGGTAATAGGCATACTGGCAGAGTTTGACGCACTACCAGGTTTAGCACAGGACTCTGTTCCTCAAAAAGCAAGTCTGCAGGGTAAAGATGCAGGGCACGGTTGCGGGCATCACTTGTTTGGTACTGCTTCAGTAGCGGCTGGTATTGAATTAAAAAAACTGATTGCAGAAAAACATCTGCATGGTACTATTAGGGTTTTTGGCTGCCCGGCAGAAGAAGGTGGGTCAGGCAAAGTATATATGGTTAGAGCCGGATTATTCAATGATGTTGATGTAGTAATGCATTGGCACCCCAGTGATGCTAATGAGATTACAAGTGGAACATCCCTGGCAAATATTTCAGCTAAATTTCGGTTTTATGGTTTGTCAGCACATGCTGCCGCTGCTCCTGATAAAGGGCGCTCTGCCCTTGACGCTGTTGAAGGAATGGATTATATGGTCAATATGATGAGGGAGCATATTCCATCAGATACAAGGATACATTATGTAATTACAGACGGAGGCAAAGCACCCAATGTGGTGCCTGATTTTGCGGAATCATATTATTATGTGCGGAATAAAGATAAAGAACTGGTGAGGTCAATTTTTGATCGTATTGTTAAAGCAGGCGAAGGCGCTGCTATGGGTACAGGTACCCGAATGGAATATGAAATAACCGGAGGAGTATATAATTTATTGCCTAATAAAACACTGGCAATGGATATGCAAACCAACCTTGATTTAGTAGGTGGTGTTAAATATTCTGCAAAAGAACTTGCTTTTGGGCAGAAGATACAGTCGTCATTTGCCTATAAGCCAAAACCTGTAGAATCAGCATCAGAGATTATACCTTACCGGGAAACAGCCGGAGATGTTGGCGGCTCAACAGATGTTTCTGATGTAAGCTGGGCTGTGCCTACAGTAGGTTTTACTGCGGCAACCTGGGTGCCAGGTACGCCGGCACATAGCTGGCAGGCGAGTGCATGCGGCGGTACGGATATTGGAATTAAAGGTCTAATGGTTGCTGCAAAAACATTGACACTTACAGGAATTGATCTGCTTGCTGATCCGGAATTGATTAAAAAAGCTAAAGTCGAATTTGAACAGGCAAAAGGTGCTGATTTTCATTATAAAGCAATGGTTGGCGACAGAAAACCAGCGCTTAATTACAGAGACACAAAAAATTAATATAATATTTTAACATGCTCTGCATATCTTATCGGGGAAACCATTGAACCATTCAAGTTTCCCCGATATAGATTCATTTTTGGGCTTTGCAAGCTTGCTCATAATTTTCTTAACCAGTAAGCTCCACAAAATAAAAACAAGAGATGCTATCTTAATTATTTTGAATACTTACTGTTTTGCCAGCTCTGCCCGAACTGTTAAAAACCGCTAATTTAATTAAGCCTTTGGTATTAATTGGTGATTGATAAACCGGGCTATTTAGTGATGGCGTTTGGTTATTGGTAGTATAATGAATGATAAAGCCGGGCATTTGCACATTGGCAAACACCTGCCCATTAATACTGACAGCGCCGGCATCGGGTATACGATATTTAAAACCATTAGCATAATAATCCAAACGGGGCAACTCAGTTTTACCTAATACATTAACAAACTGGCACCACGCTTCAGTGTATAATGTTTTGCTCTTTACTGTATCTTTTTCAGTGGCCCATTCCGGATCTTTGGCCCAGGCACGTTCTGCCAACCCCAATAGTTTGGGCAGCAGCATATATTCCATCCGATCGGTACTTATTAGTGTTTCGCCCCATAAAGCGCCTTGTAAACCAATAATATTTGCCTTTCCGTTTGGAGTCAATTTCTCTTTATTTAAAAAAGCAGCAGGCTTTAATGTCTCGCCCATACGGTCCTTATCCGTATTTTTAAAATAGTCATATGGTATAAAACTAAAAGACCGGTCAACATCTGCATAACCGCCCCAATAATAACCAGGCTCATTAAAAGCTTTGTTATAGGCCATGTCGAAATATAAATTGGTAACGCATGATAAAATAACCGGGTATCCCCTGTTAGCCAATTTATAAGCCAGGTCTTCAGCTCCCCAGCCTAAAACATTATTCCATACCTCCAGGTGTATATTTTTAGTAGCTAAATCCTGGTTAATAACATTTACCTTTTTGCCATTTTCCAAAACTTTTTTAAATCCTACTTCTTCCCAGCCGGTAAGGTAAAGATTATGCTTCTGCAAAATATTATTTACACGGTTGTAGTAATAACCCCATAAATCATCTGTGCTTTTGATAGCGGTATCCGTTTTCATTAAGCTTAAAAATGATGGCGATCTCTCCCATACACCAGCCG
>JAQBOY010000286.1 GCA_028287805.1 Mucilaginibacter sp. | reverse complement strand
GCACTCAAATGGGCGCTGTGGCTGATGATGCCGATTTGGTTTACCTGCGTCCGGAAACCGCACAGGGCATATTTGTAAATTATTTAAACGTGCAAAAATCAGGCAGAATGAAAATTCCGTTTGGTATTGCTCAAATTGGCAAGGCTTTCCGTAATGAGGTTATTGCCCGCCAGTTCATCATCCGTATGCGCGAGTTTGAGCAAATGGAAATGCAGTTTTTTGTACGTCCCGGCACTGAAATGGAATGGTACAAAAAATGGAAGGAAACCCGCCTGCAATGGCACCTCGCTATAGGTACCGATGAGGCAAAATACCGCTATCACGACCACGTAAAGCTGGCACATTATGCCAATGCCGCGGTTGATATTGAATATGAGTTCCCTTTTGGATTTAAAGAAGTGGAAGGCATACATAGCCGTACAGATTTTGATTTAAGCCAGCATCAAAAATTCTCGGGCAAAAAAATGCAGTATTTCGATCCGGAGGTTGACCCGGATACGAACAAACCTTACGGAAATTACATTCCTTATGTAATTGAAACCTCTATCGGTTTGGACCGGATGTTTTTACTGACGATGATCAACGCTTATGAAGAAGAAGATTTAAGCACTGAAGAAAAGCAGGATAGCCGTACCGTTTTAAGATTGCACCCATGCCTTGCTCCCGTTAAAGCGGCTATTTTCCCGTTGATAAAAAAAGATGGACTGCCAGAAAAAGCACGGGAAATAATGGATAAATTAAAGTTCGACTTTAACCTGCAATACGAAGAAAAAGACGCTATAGGCAAACGCTACCGCCGCCAGGATGCTATAGGCACTCCATTTTGTATTACTGTGGACCATCAAACTTTAGAAGACAACACCGTAACTATCCGCCACCGCGATACCATGGCACAGGAACGGGTAGCTGCAGATCAATTGGATAAAATTATTGGTGAGTTAGTGAGCTGGAAGAATTTGTTGAAATAATATCTTAGGTTAAAGCGAAAGCTAAACAGTTGCTATGTTCACCATGTCCTGGTGGATGTCTTGCAGGTGGGCCAATATATTGATTGCTTCCAGGAGCTGATGAATAAAGGATTTAATCACTTTTCGCTAATACTACTACATGTTATCCCAGGTAATTCAACCAAAATAAGTCCTCAATGTTATTTGTTAATTCTGATATAATAAAATATTAATATAGGGCCCTTAAATTGAGGCATTGCAATTGTGTAAGAACTGATAATGCATTTTATTAATCAAGTTTAACATGAAAAAAAGTCTCACAATCACACAAAAAACTTCAACCAATGAAGTTTTGCGCTTTGCCCATCCATTTTATACCAATATACCTGCCGGGCAACGCGCTCCTGTAGGCGATATAGGTGTACGAATGACTGATTATATAAAAACGCAGCTTGAACCTATCCCCCAGCCTATTCGCGAACCTACAATGATGTTATCAGAAATTATAGGTAATGCCGGTGTTGCTGAAATTGAACGGGCTGGTATGCTCAGGTTCCATTCGGTAGGCGATACCGGGATGGAAACCGGCAATTCAGAACAAGTGATAGCAGATATAATGACTGCTGATTATAATATTTCCAACCCTGCTTCATCTCCGGCATTCTTTTTCCACCTGGGCGATGTAATTTATTATGACAATACTGATAAAGGGTATCATGCACAATTTTATCAGCCCTATAAAACCTATCCCGGTAAAATAATCGCCATCCCCGGAAATCACGATGGGGAATTATTTAAATATGACGGAACAAGTACAGGTCAGAAAGTTACTTTAGGGGCTTTCCAGGAAAACTTTTGCCAGACAAAAACAGGTGTGCCACCAGCTGCAGGAACAATATATAGAGAAATGATAAGTCAGCCTGCGGTTTATTGGTATTTGAATGCACCATTTATTGATATTATTGGCCTTTATTCAAACGTAGCCGAAAACCCGGGTTATATATCAGCACCTTCCATTGGTAACACCCAAAAAGATTGGCTCACTAAAACATTAACCAATATAAAGGCCGCACGGGCAAACGGAAAACGTAAAGCACTGTTAATTGCAACACACCACCCTCCTTTAAGCACCGGCAGCCACTCATCAAGCACCGAAATGCTGATCGATATTGACGATAGCTGCACAAAAGCCAATATTATGCCTGATGCCTTTTTAGCTGCTCATTCCCACAATATCCAATGCTACACGCGCTATCTATCATTTTCAGGTAAAGATATTCAGATTCCATATGTAGTTTGCGGTGGAGGCGGCAGAATGATTGGGCATGTACCTGCAGCAACCGGGGCAAAAGTTGATGACCCAACCGCGGTTAAATCATACCATACCTTTGATAAATCTGCCAACAGCTTTGGTTATTTATACATTACCGTAAGTGCCGCTAATTTAACCATTGAAGTATTTACTGTAACAAAGAATCAAAAAAGCTTATTTGATACTATTACTGTTAATTTAACTTGATCAGCATTAGAAATTAAGCTGTTATTCCCTTGGTGCGGCTATAAGACTAAATACAAATAATTTCTTCTATACAGTGTTTGCGTCTAATGCAAACACTCTTAATTGCTAAAACAATTCATTATATTTTTTATTAGTCTGTTAAGATATCATCTTACTCATGGCCATTAAAGAATACCCCTTTTATTTAAAAGCTACCGTAATCCTTTTCGGATTAATTTTGCTGGTTTATGTACTTTCGGTTTTGGGCAATATCCTCATCCCTTTTTCATTTGCCATATTAATTGCCATACTTTTAAATCCCCT
>JAQBOY010000274.1 GCA_028287805.1 Mucilaginibacter sp. | reverse complement strand
CTTATCGGAATATAATTTTTACTACCTGCGATAAGCCCGACCCTGACTTTGGTGTGGTAATTACACGGGGTATAGGCGAAAAAAAGCAAATTATTTCAGGTCCGGCATACCTTGAAATTGAAGGCATTCCCATTCCGATTGGGATCCCTTTTGGATTTTTTCCTAAACAGGATACCCGTACATCGGGTGTAGTACTTCCAACATTTGGTGAAGATTCAAAGTTAGGTTTCTTCCTCAGAAACTTTGGCTATTATCTTGGATTGAGTGATTATGCAGACCTGATGAGTACGGGCACTTATTATTCAAATGGTTCTTATGAAGCAAACAGTACACTGACTTATATGAGCAGGTATAAATACACTGGTAATTTATCATTAAGTTATGGCTCGCATAATTATGGTTTGCCCGGTGATAAGCCGGCCAAAGATTTTAATATTACCTGGTCGCATAGTCAAAACCCTAATTCTAATCCGGGCAGCACTTTTAGCGCGTCTGTTAACGCCGGCACGTCCACTTTTTATCAAAACAATCCCTCAACGGTTGGCTTTAATTTGCAGGCATTAACGCAAAATAACCTGCGTTCAAGTATTGCTTACGGCAAAACCTGGGCAGGCACACCTTTTAACCTTACGGTCAGCCTTTCACATAGTCAGGATTTAACCAATAAAACAATTACTTTAGAGTTGCCTACTTTTAATTTTAGTATGGCAACTATAAGTCCGTTTGATTCAAAAACCAGGGTTGGGGAACAAAAATGGTATCAAAAAATTACTGTAGGTTATAATTTAACAGGTACTAATAAAATCAATAATATACCTGAATCGCAATTATTTCAAGGAAGTACATTATCAAAAAAATTGCAAAACGGATTACAGCACCAAATCCCCATTGGTTTAAATCTAAACGTACTTAAATATTTTCAATTTAATGCCAATGTGAATTATTCGGAACAATGGTATTTTCAAACAATAAGAAAACATTATGCGAGGGCCGATTCATTAGTTACTGATACGGTGCCTGGTTTTCAAAGAGCAGGAGAATATACTGTTAGTGCCGGCTTTTCAACTAAAGTGTATGGTATAGTTCAATTCAAAAATGGAACATTAAAAGCTATCAGGCATGTAATGACGCCAAGTATAAGCTTTAGTTATAGACCCGACTATACCGGCCTTAATAATGGTTTTAATAAATTAATTGTAAGTAATGCAACCATTCCTTATCCTGTAGTTTACCAGCGGTATTCCATCTTTGAACAGGCGGTTTATGGTGGCCCATCGGGTGGCCGGCAAGCAGGGATAAATTTCAGTTTAGATAATAGCATTGAGGCTAAGTTACGGCCTAAAAGTACCGACACATCCAACGCAGACAGAAAGGTATGGATACTTCAGGATTTAAATGTTTCCACATTTTACAATTTTGCTGCCGATTCATTAAAGCTTTCGCCTATTTCATTTCAGGGGCATACAGCATTCCTGCATGACAGGCTGAACATTAATTTTGGCGGAACTTTAAATCCCTACGTAACCAAGGTAATTGATTCTATTTCAAATGGCCAGATTACGCGCAGCCCAATACTTACTAACCGGTACACTTTTCAGGATGGGAAATTTCCGATGCTAACTTCTTTTAATATTTCGGCAAGTGCGAGCTTAAATCCTGCAACATTTCACCCGCGGCCCCAAACACAAAATCAGGCAGGTATGAATACCCTACAAAACATGAATCCTCAGCAGGCTCAAAAACTGGCTTTATTAAACAGCGACCCAAGTGCTTATGTTGACTTTAATGTTCCGTATAATATTACCTTAAACTATAGTTTTACTTATACCAATAATGTGGTTAGTACGTTAAATACCAATACATTAATGATTTCTGGAGATGTAAATGTGACCAGCAAATGGAAAATACAATATAATACCAACCTTGATTTAAAACTACGCCAGCTAAGCAGTGCTACGTCCTTTGCCATTTATCGCGATCTGCATTGTTGGGATCTCGCTATACAATGGCTTCCTTTTGGATATTATAAATCATACAATGTTACTTTAAGAGTAAAATCAACTATTTTGCAGGACTTGAAGCTCAGTAAGCGGAGCGATTATACAAGTAATCCTAATTTTATACAATAAAAAAAATGCTTGCAGAAATAATTACAATAGGCGACGAAATATTGATAGGGCAGATTGTTGATACAAATTCCGCATGGATGGCCGGAAAGTTAAATAATGCCGGTATCCGTATAAAACAAATCTCATCCGTTTCTGATAACAGGGAACATATATTAAAAGCGCTTGCTGAAGCTGCTGAAAGGGTTGATCTGATTTTTATAACCGGCGGACTGGGCCCTACTAAAGATGATATCACCAAAACAACACTTGCTGAATATTTTGGTGTGAAAATGGTTGAAAATACCGATGCGTTAAATAATGTGCTCCGTATTTTTGAACGCTATAACAGACCATTATTAGCCATAAATAAAAAACAGGCTGAAGTGCCCGAAAATTGCGAAGTGATTATTAATAAAAATGGAACAGCGCCGGGAATGTGGTTTAATGAAGGCGGTAAGGTATATGTTTCAATGCCGGGAGTACCTTTTGAAATGATGTATATGATGGAAGATGAGGTGATCCCTAAAATCAAATCATTGTTTAAGCTACCGGTAATTATTCATAAAACCATATTAACTGTTGGTGAAGGTGAATCATTTTTAGCCGAAAGAATTGCGGATATTGAAGATAGCCTTCCCGATTATATTAAGCTGGCCTATTTACCTAAGTTGGGCCAGGTACGCCTGCGATTAAGCGGGTATGGCGATGATGAAGTTTTTTTAAGAAATAAAATAGATGAATATGCCGCAAAGTTCATGCACAGAATAGGCAATGTGGTAGTGGCAGAAGAGGATATACCAATTGAGAAAGCAATACTGAACTTTATGGAGAAAAATAACCTTACCCTTTCTGTTGCTGAAAGCTGTACGGGCGGTTACATCTCGCATTTATTTACCCAACACGCCGGATCATCAACGGTTTTTTATGGAGGGGCAGTGTCTTATTCATATGAATTAAAAGAAAGTATATTAGGCGTAAAGCATGAAACTTTATGTCAACATGGCGCGGTAAGCGAAGAAACTGTTACCGAAATGGTGGAAGGCGCTTTACTTAATTTTAAATCTGATTACGCTATTGCAGTTACGGGTATTGCCGGCCCCGGTGGCGGTACTTCTGATAAACCGGTTGGAACCGTATGGATAGGGGTAGCCTCTGCCCAAAATAAAATGATAAAGAAATTCACATTTGGTAACCGTAGGCAGCAAAACATTGAAAGGAGCGCTACAATGGCATTATCAATGTTGAATACTTTACTTAAGCATGTTGAAAAGTAGAACCTAATTTATATAATTTTGTCTGAAGACTATACTTTTATGTCCAAATATCAATTGTTATTGCCAAAGATGGGGGAGAGCGTTGCGGAAGCAACAATAATTAAATGGTTAAAAAAGCCAGGAGATTATGTTGAAGCCGATGAAGCGGTAATGGAAATTGCAACTGATAAGGTTGATTCTGAAGTTCCATCACCTGTATCCGGAAAATTAATTGAACAGCTTTGTAATGAAGATGATATTGTGCAGGTAGGTTCGGTTATAGCCACTATTGAAACGGCAACTGCTGAGCAAACATCAACCGTACCAAAGCAGGAAGAAATAATTCCACAACCGGAAATAGCCTCTTCAGTAAGCAGGGGGGGGCAATTTATTACACCGTCAACATCAGCACCGGAAACAATGATACCGGGTACTGAACAGTTAATAAACAGGCCTGCCGTTCAGTACAATAACGAAGCTTTTAAAAACTCTTCACGGTTTTATTCTCCGTTAGTTAAACAAATTGCGAACGAAGAAAAAATCGATATAAACGAGTTGGATCAAATTCCTGGCAGCGGTGCTGAGGGGAGATTAACCAAAGATGATTTATTAAATTATTTACAGGTAAAAAAGGCAAAACAAGCTCCTGAACAAGTTGCACAACAGCCTGTTGCTGCTCCTTTTGTTGCAGCAACTCCCTCGCCGTTACAACAAAAGTCAACTGGTAATAAACAACCGGAAGAACAGCCTAAACCGACACAACAAAACAGGCCGGCAGAACAAGATGCGGCAAAGTCTGCTGCTGACTTTAATAAACCAAAGGTTTCAACTTCAGTGTCAATTTCGGCAGGCGATGAGATCATTGAAATGGACAGGATGCGCCGGCTGATTGCTGATCATATGGTGATGAGCAAGCAAACCTCTCCGCATGTTACTTCATTTGTTGAAGCAGATGTGACCAGCCTGGTAATGTGGCGTGAAAAAGTTAAAAATGACTTTGAAAAAAGAGAAGGTGAGAAAATTACTTTTACACCTATTTTTATAGAAGCTGTTGTAAAGGCGATTAAGGATATGCCAATGATTAATGTTGCTGTTAATGGTACACAAATCATTAAAAAAGCAGCTATTAATATCAGTATGGCTACGGCCCTGCCAAACGGAAACCTGATTGTGCCTGTTATTAAAAAGGCAGATGAACTAAATTTATTGGGCCTTACCAAAGCGGTTAATGATTTAGCTAAAAGGGCACGTACGGGTAAATTACAACCTGATGATGTAAAAGAGGGTACTTTTACTATTACCAATGTAGGTACATTCGGAAATGTAATGGGTACGCCTATCATTAATCAGCCACAGGTAGCTATTTTGGCAGTTGGTGCTATTAAAAAGAAGCCTGCAGTAATAGAAACTGAAGAGGGTGATGTTATAGCTATACGGCACATGATGTTTTTATCCTTATCCTATGATCACAGGGTGGTAGACGGTGCTTTAGGAGGCTCGTTTATTCGTAAGGTAGCGGATTACCTGGAAGGCTGGGATGCCACCAGAAGCATATAATACTTGTCATTGTTTCAAACAACTTTGTGGATTTAAGGTTTAAGCAGATAAGAGCAATTTACATAGCTCATCACTTAAACTATATATTTCAACATGAAGAACTATGAAACTTTAGTGGATGCCACTAATGACCTGATGAAAAGAGGGTATACAGCTAATCTTAGCCTGGAAGGCGATACCATTGACGACAAGGATCAGAATATACATATGACTGCTGAAGATTTTGAAATAGATGAATTTTATCGTTTTGAAGGTGCCAGCAACCCGGCAGATATGTCAATTGTATATGCCGTGACTTCACCTAAATATGATTTAAAAGGTATTTTGGTTAACGCGTATGGCACTTATGCTAATGATAGTTCATCAGCTATAGAAGCTAAATTGCACCATCACCAAGTAAGCGACAACCTGCATGGTGAGGATAGGCCAAAAGCGTAATATTCTTTGACAGACTTGCAAAGTTTTTTTAAAAACCTTGCAAGTCTTTAATTACTCAGCTGTTTTAAAAGTTTTTTACCCCTGCTTTGTATGGCGGCTGTTCCATTGCTCATCAGATATTTTATTTGATCAGCTAATTCTTCTGTTATCCATGAATATTGATAACGCATATTAAATAAGGACTCGCTTGAAAATACTTTAACCGCTATTTTTACTTTCGGATCAATCATCCAGTCAAAAAGATGTTCTATAACTTTTTCAAGATCAATTTCCTTTAATTTAAGCTGGACAGCAGCAGGCGCTTTTGGATCGGTAATATGCATCATGATCTTGGCATAATGTCTTTGACAACTTGGGTAGCTTACGTTTGTAAAACATTGTATAAGATAATTCAGATCGTTTAAATAAGCTTGAGGGTTCTTTAAAAAAACATTTTCAAGCAACCATGATGCTCTGAAGGCGATGTCTTTATCTTTATTAAAGGTAATATCAATCAAATCACGCAAATTAAATTGCTGATCTTTTAAAATTTTACTTAGTTCAATAACTTTGCTTTTACCAATTGTAGTTGTTAATTGTTGAATAAGTTGCGACTGCGTGAGCATGTTTAAAGATAAAAGTTTGTAATGAAAGGAGTAAATCAAAGTTGTAAATGTTATAACAACTCTTACAACGTTTATAACATATTTAAACTTAATTCAAAAACCATACATTTGTCCACCGTTTTTTTATCGATCTATTAATACATGGTTAAATTCAACCGATTTACACTTGATAATGGCCTTCGTGTTATTGTACACGAAGATAGTACCACTCCAATGGCAGTAGTTAACATTTTATACGATGTTGGCTCTCGTGATGAAAACCCAGAGCAAACCGGCTTTGCTCATTTGTTTGAACACCTGATGTTTGGAGGTTCTGTAAATATTCCAGTTTATGACGAGCCTTTACAGCGTGTAGGAGGAGAGAATAATGCGTTTACCAGTAATGATATTACCAATTATTACATCACCTTACCTTCATCAAACCTGGAAACCGCTTTTTGGCTGGAAAGCGACCGGATGTTAAGTCTGGCTTTTAGCGAAAAAAGCCTGGAGGTGCAGCGTAACGTAGTAATTGAAGAGTTTAAGCAACGTTATTTAAACCAGCCTTATGGCGATGTTTGGCTGCGGTTGCGGCCAATGGTTTACAAGCAGCATCCATACCGATGGGACACCATTGGAAAAAATATTGATCATATTGAAAACGCAAAAATTGATGATGTTAAGGCCTTCTTTAAACAGCATTATACTCCGCAAAATGCCATAATGGTTGTTGGAGGGGATGTTAGCACCGAACGGGTTAAGCAATTAGCCGAAAAATGGTTTGGCCCTATTCCTCCCGGCGAAAAATATCATCGTAACCTGCCCCAGGAGCCAACACAATATGAAGAACGCCGGGAAACAGTTACCGCTAAAGTTCCGCTCAATGATGTATATATCGCTTTTCAAATGGAAAGCCGTTTAAATAAAGCCTTTTATCCTGTTGAGCTGATATCCGATATTCTTTCCCGCGGTAATTCATCACGGTTGTACCGTAGCCTGGTTAAAGAAAAACATATTTTCAGCGAAGTGCATGCTTATATGACAGGTAATTTAGATAAAGGCATGTTTGTTTGTGAAGGTAAGCCGCTTAAAGATATACCTGTTGAAGTAGCAGAAGCAGCAATTTGGGAAGAGTTGGAGAAACTTAAGACAACAGCAGTACCAGAGGACGAACTGACTAAAGTTAAAAACAAAACAGAATCAACCATGATATTTTCAGAAATGTCATTGTTGGATAAAGCGATGAATTTGGCTTATTATGAATTATTGGGCGATGCGGATAAATTAAATCATGAAATT
This sequence comes from Mucilaginibacter sp., assembly GCA_028287805.1. Classification (GTDB taxonomy): domain Bacteria; phylum Bacteroidota; class Bacteroidia; order Sphingobacteriales; family Sphingobacteriaceae; genus Mucilaginibacter. The sequence goes on along the minus strand of JAQBOY010000274.1, from coordinate 2,303 downwards.
GATAAATTTTTAGAAGTAACCCCTCAACAGATACAAGAGGAAGCTACTAAACTATTTAGAAAAGATAATTCATCAACACTTATTTATTTAGCGGAATAGTCACTGGTCATTATGTTATTGGATAATAAAATGACTAATGACCGATGAAACAATAAAAAAATGATAGACAGAAAATTAGCCCCGATTTTTAAGGGAATAGATAATATTAACCTTTTAAAGCCCGAGCATAAAGAGCTTAGTAATGGCTGCAATATTTTTTATTTTAATTCCGGTGATCAGGAATTAGTACGAATAGAATGGATATTTAATAACCTGCATTTTGATCGTACTAAGCCTTTGCTGAACATGGCGGTTAATACCATGCTTACAGAGGGCACCACACAGTTATCATCTTCGCAAATTGCTGATAAAATTGATTTTTATGGCGCTTTTTTACAGGTTGATTATGGGTTTGACCATTCGCAGGTAACGTTATATAGCTTGAATAAGCATTTACAGTATACTTTACCTGTGGTGCAGGACATTTTAACTGCTTCTGTTTTTCCTGATAAAGAACTGAACACCTTTATCCGTAACCAACAACAAAAATTACAGGTTAACCTGCAGAAAAACGACGTGGTAGCACGCCGGTTGTTTAATAAAGCTATATATGGAAATACCATATATGGATATAATGCTGAGGTTGATGATTATGAAAACCTGCGCAGGGAGGATATGTTAGTGCATTTTAAGCAAATGTATCAGCCCTCAAATTGTATAATAGTTGTTTCAGGAAAGATTGAAAAACAAACTATAGATCTGTTAACAATAGTATTTGGCAACAATTGGGAAAATACAGGTGAAACTGCAAATACTATACAGTCAGCTATAGAAACAGCTACTGAACATTTTTATTTTAATGAGAAACCTGAAGCTTTACAATCAGCTATTAGGATGGGGATGCCGGTATTTAACCGTACACACCCGGATTTTCCAGCATTACAGGTTTTAAATACGGTTTTAGGCGGCTATTTCGGTTCGAGGTTAATGGCGAATATCCGCGAGGATAAAGGTTATACTTATGGCATAGGCTCCGGTTTAAGCTCGTTTAAACAAACAGGAGCGTTTTTTATAGCAACAGAAGTTGGCGCTGATGTTTGTAAGGCAGCGGTAAATGAAATTGAAAAGGAAATAAATATATTAAAGACAGAGTTGATCTCTGAAGAGGAATTGGATTTAGTCCGCAACTATATGTTAGGGTCATTGCTGGGTAGTCTCGAAAATGTTTTCTCACATGCAGACAAGTTTAAGAACCTTTATTTTTCAGATTTGGATTATGATTATTATGAACGGTATACAGTAACGGTTAAAACCATAACTGCTGATCAATTGCTGCAATTGGCTAATAAGTATTTCAGCTATGACCGGCTTTATAAGGTAATTGTTGGGAAATATTAAAAAGGCCGACGGCTAACCACAACTATGAGCAATAACGAAGATACTATAGTCGCGCTCGCCACACCTTCAGGAACTGGCGCTATCGGAGTTATCCGCCTTTCGGGACCGGAAGCTATCCTGATAGCTAACCGTGTTTTTAGCGGTAAAGATCTCACTCAACAACCATCACACACTATCCATTTCGGTAATATTATTGATGGTGATATCATACTGGATGAGGTATTGGTTTCGCTATTCGTAGCGCCCCGCTCATATACGCGCGAAAACGTGGTAGAAATATCCTGTCATGGTTCGGCATTTATTATTGAGTCAATTATCAAATTACTGATTAAAAATGGTGCGCGAAGTGCCAAAGCGGGGGAGTTTACTCTGCGTGCTTTTATAAATGGTCAGCTGGATCTTTCGCAGGCCGAAGCAGTGGCCGACCTGATCGCTTCCAACTCAAAAGCTTCACAACAGGTAGCTTTACAACAACTAAGAGGCGGATTTAGTAGCCAGTTACAAACACTGCGCGACCAACTGGTACAATTTGCCTCATTAATTGAACTGGAGCTTGATTTTGCAGAGGAAGACGTGGAATTTGCCAATCGTGACCAGTTGAAAAAATTGATTTACGAGATAACAAGAGTCATCAGTACGCTGATACAATCATTTGAATTGGGCAATGCCATTAAAATGGGCATTAATACCGTTATAGCTGGCCGTCCTAACGCGGGGAAGTCAACCTTGTTAAATGCTTTGCTGAACGAGGAGCGTGCAATTGTCAGCCATATTCCTGGTACCACACGCGATACGATAGAGGAGGTGCTTAACATACACGGGATTAATTTCAGGTTGACTGATACAGCGGGAATACGTGAGGCCAC
>JAQBOY010000263.1 GCA_028287805.1 Mucilaginibacter sp. | reverse complement strand
TAAGATACACCGTTGTATACCTCTGGAATTTGTTCATATACGTTGCCTTTGTCGAATGAAAAATAAGCTAATACACCACCATAGCTATTAAAGTAGCTGTCGATTTCGGGTGTGCTGATCACCGAGTAATAAGATTTACCATCAGTACTTAATTTCCAGCTGTTTGAAGGTACTGAAAAAATGACGCTTGAATTTGGGTTGGGAGTCACGTACTTTTTTGTACATGATGAGAATGCTATAATTACTGTAGCAAAACATAAGATTGATAATAATTTTTTCATAAGAATACAGTTAGTGTATATTACTAATATAAGACAAAATAACGCTGAAAGGTTTAATTTATTGATGTAAAAAAGTTAATAGTTAATATAAAAGTAAAAAATGCCCCAGTATGACGTGGGGCATTTTTATTTTAATAACATAATTTGTTATTTATTTCTGCTCTTCTTCTTTCGGCTTTTTCTTATCCGCTTTTTGATCAATTATTTTGATCTCATTAGCTTCTTTGTCAAAGTCAACTATCATAGTACCGCCTTCAGTCATTTCACCTTTCAATATCTCTTCGGCAATCGGATCTTCCAAATACTTTTGGATAGCGCGTTTTAACGGACGTGCACCAAATTGTGAATCATAACCTTTATCGGCAATAAACTCTTTAGCGCCTTCTGTTAGTTCAATTTTAAATCCTAAGCTATGTACCCTGTTAAATAAGTAGGTCAGTTCAATATCAATGATCTTGAATATTTCTTCCTTACCTAAAGAGTTAAACACGATCACGTCATCAATACGGTTTAAAAACTCTGGAGCGAAAGCACGTTTAAGCGCGTTTTCTATCACGCCTCTTGAATGTGCGTCGGCCTGGTTAATTTGTGCGTTGGTGCTAAATCCAACACCCTGTCCAAAGTCCTTTAATTGACGTGCGCCAATGTTAGAGGTCATGATGATGATGGCGTTCCTGAAATCTACCTTACGACCTAATGAATCAGTTAATTGTCCTTCATCCAAAACCTGCAGTAATATATTAAATACATCCGGATGCGCTTTTTCAATTTCATCCAGCAATATTACTGCGTAGGGTTTACGGCGTACTTTTTCAGTAAGCTGTCCACCTTCTTCATAGCCCACATATCCCGGAGGCGCTCCAACTAAACGTGATACCGCGAATTTTTCCATGTATTCGCTCATGTCTATCTGTATCAGTGCATCCTCGGTATCAAACATAAAGCGGGCAAGTTCTTTTGCCAGCTCGGTTTTACCCACACCGGTAGGGCCCAGGAATATAAATGAGCCGATAGGCTTTTTAGGATCTTTTAATCCCGCACGTGTACGTTGGATGGCACGTGTCAGTTTTTTGATCGCGTCCTCCTGTCCGATAATTTTGCTGCTGATGGTTTCAGCCATGTTCAGCAATTTCTGGCTATCTGCCTGTCCAACTTTTTGTACAGGTATGCCAGTCATCATGGATACCACTTCGGCAACGTTATCTTCAGTAACTATATATCGTTTTGACTTGGTTTCTGCTTCCCACACTATCTTAGCCTGTTCCAGCTCTTCCAGCAGATGTTTTTCAGTATCACGTAATTTAGCCGCTTCTTCGTATTTCTGGCTGCGTACTACCTTGTTTTTTTCAACCTTTATCAGTTCTATTTTTTGCTCAATATCCAGTATATCCTGCGGAACATGAATATTGGTTAAGTGAACCCGTGAACCGGATTCATCTAAAGCATCGATAGCCTTGTCTGGTAAAAAACGATCAGTAATATACCTGGTAGTTAAAGAAACACAGGCATTAATAGCTTCGGGTGTATAAGTTACACCGTGGTGCTCTTCATATTTTTCTTTTATTCTGTTCAGTATTTCAATGGTTTCAACAGGGGTAGCCGGTTCAACCATTACTTTTTGAAAACGACGGTCCAAAGCGCCATCTTTTTCAATATACTGGCGGTATTCATCTAAAGTGGTAGCTCCAATGCATTGTATCTCTCCGCGGGCCAAAGCCGGCTTAAACATATTTGAGGCATCTAATGAGCCTGAAGCACCGCCTGCACCAACAATAGTATGTATCTCGTCAATAAATAAAATTACATCAGGTGATTTTTCCAACTCGTTCATTACCGCTTTCATGCGCTCTTCAAACTGACCGCGGTATTTGGTACCGGCAACCAGTGAAGCAAGGTCAAGTGTAACCACCCGTTTGTTAAACAATACGCGTGAAACCTTACGCTGAACAATACGCAGGGCCAGGCCCTCGGCAATAGCTGATTTACCTACACCCGGTTCGCCTATTAAAATAGGGTTGTTCTTTTTACGGCGTGAAAGTATTTGTGAAACACGCTCAATTTCTTTTTCACGGCCTACTATCGGGTCTAACTTGCCATCTTCGGCAGCCCTGGTCAAATCACGACCAAAATTATCCAGTACAGGGGTCTTTGATTTAATATCAGATACCTTTTTAGGCTGGCTGAATGACTCCTCTTCTTTAAAGTCATCATCCCCTCCGGTTGATGATCCCGGCATTTCATCAGTCACATTATTTTTGTGCGATTCTACCTCACCTTTAAATATCTCATAGTTTACATTAAACTGCATTAGTATCTGCGATGCTATATTGTCCTCATCACGTAAAATGGAGAGCAATAAATGCTCCGTACCAATTACATCGCTTTTAAATATCTTAGCTTCAAGGTAAGTTATTTTTAATACTTTTTCTGCTTGTTTAGTTAGGGGGATGCTGCCAATATGCACATTGGTGCCTATTGTGCCTTTTACAGCATCTTCAACGGCACGGCGCAAGCGGGCTGTATCAACAGCTAATGCTTTAAGCAATTTTATAGCTACGCCGTCACCATCACGAATTAGCCCAAGTAAAAGATGTTCAGTACCTATATAATCATGCCCAAGACGCAATGCCTCTTCCCTGCTATATTGTATAACATCCTTAACTCGCGGCGAAAATTTAGCTTCCATATATATCCTTTATTAAACGTCCTAATGTATCAAATAGTTTTTACACATCGGGCGTGTTGTTTTTAACTTATTAACAATATTATTGCCAACTTTTAAGGTTGCCGGTAAACAGACATTATTATGATACGCAATCTATAAAATTCTTTCATAATAATCTTTTTCACCAAATACTTTACGCTGTAAAGTATTAAATATTGCTCATAGTATGATGATTAATTAGCGCAATAGTTTAATTAATTGTATTATTTATGTTAATTTATATTAAACAGGTAATTTAGTCATTACTCCTGCCATTGCGGCATATATTTTAGCTGCATCAACAAAAAGCCATTTTAAAGCAAAAAGGTTAGTATCTATTAAAATCTGGTAGATATACTGTTTAACGTAGTGGAATGGAATTTGTTGGGTTTTTTACCCGATTAGATGAAGAAATTAAGAGGTTTGATAATCCCCTTGATACCGTCATTGCGAGGAACGAAGCAATCTCTACATGGGCTAATCCATATCCCCGCAGTGTTGTTGATAAGGAAAAGCCGCCTGCGCGGCGCACCGATAAGCATTTGTGTTTATTGTTTGTCCACTTTAGAGATTGCTTCGTTCCTCGCAATGACGCTTTGTTGATTCTATCCGATTAAACAAAGGCGACTGCTACGGGCAATTACTTGCAAATAGAGATTTCCATTAATGATAGCGGTACTGTTGGTGATTTCTATGACAACACCAATGACAACACCAACAGGAGGCAGTCATGGGTCCATTGGAGCCATTAAAAGGGACGTCATTGCGAGGAACGAAGCAATCTCTACATGGGCTAATCCATATCCCCGCAGTGTTGTTGATAAGGAAAAGCCGCCTGCCCGGCACACCAATAAGCATTTGTGTTTATTGTTTGTCCGCTTTAGAGATTGCTTCGTTCCTCGCAATGACGCTTTGTTATTATCAGTTTGCACTTAGCTATACTAATGCTCATATTTGCACCGATATTGACCTACAATATAATCACTCATTCAATAATTAAACAGGTGGCAGACGAAAAGATCATATTTTCAATGGCAGGG
>JAQBOY010000258.1 GCA_028287805.1 Mucilaginibacter sp. | reverse complement strand
TGTGCATTCATATACTATTACTTAAACGTGTGCCAAAGGGCTGTTGTTGTTTTAATTGGCCCAATTCGTCAGACCGGCCTATAACAACAGCCTTAACACCACAGGCTATGGCTGTAAAGGCATTGTCCAGTTTGGGCAACATTCCGCTGTGAATAATTTGTTTCTTTTTTAATTCCTCATACCGCACCGGATCCAACTCCCTGATGATAGAATCGTCATCATCAATATCTTGTAATACCCCTTTTTTCTCAAAACAATAAATCAGAGTAGTGCTATACAGTTTGGATAAAGCTACCGCTAAAGCGGAAGCGATAGTATCGGCATTGGTGTTTAACAGCTGGCCTTCACCGTCATGGGTTATCGCACAAAAAACGGGCGTAAAGCCAGCTTCCATTAACCGGCCAATACTTTCCGGATTAATAGAATTTTCATCTATATCTCCTACAAAACCATAGTCAATTGTTTTTACCGGGCGCTTTTTAGTGCGGATAAAATTACCGTCGGCACCGGTAAGGCCAATAGCGTTATTGCCAAAACGTTGTAACTGGGCCACAATATTTTTATTGATCAACCCGCCATAAACCATAGTTACCACTCTTAAAGTTTCAATATCTGTTATCCTGCGGCCATCAACCAATTTAGTTTCAATACCTAAAGTTTCAGAAAGTTGCGTAGCCACTTTACCGCCGCCATGCACCAAAATTTTATAGCCATCCAATGCTGTAAAATCTTTCAGAAAATGATACAGGTTTTCTGAATTATCAATAACGTTTCCGCCTATTTTAATAATGTGCAGAGGTATCATAAGGTAGTATTTTATATTTTGACGCTAAAGTAAAATAAATCATTAGTATTTAACTGTGTAAACTTGTACTAACTTAATAAAACAGTTTTAACATTAAAATATTTATTATTTAGGCGTCTGCAATGAATAATTAATAATTTTAGCACTAATTAATATCAAGCAGTAAGTTTATTGCCTATTACTATATGGATCAACAACAGAATAACAAACCCAAACCGCGGGTTGTAATTATTGGCGGAGGGTTTGGCGGAATACAATTAGCAAAAAAACTTAAAAAGGCACCGGTTGAAATATTGATGCTGGATAAGCATAATTATCACACTTTTCAACCGCTTCTTTACCAGGTGGCGATGGGTGCAATAGCAGCAGATTCTATAGCGTTTCCTATCCGGCGGATATTTACTTACCAGGATAATTTTACTTTTAATCTGGCGAATGTACAGCAGATTAATCCGGAGAATAATACGCTGACCACCAATATTGGTATTATTCCCTATGATTATTTGATTATAGCCACCGGCGCTAATACTAACTTTTTTGGAAACAAAGAAATAGAGTATTATGCCATGCCTATGAAAAATCTACCCGAAGCTTTAAATATGCGAGGCCTTATTCTTCAAAATCTTGAAAAAGCGGCTATTACAAAAGATCCGGCTGAAAAAGCGGCTTTAATGACATTTGTAGTAGTTGGCGGGGGGCCAACAGGTGTTGAACTTTCAGGTGCACTGGCCGAAATGCGGCATCTTATTTTAATGAAAGATTATCATGGCTTAAGCAAACAGGATATGATGGTTTACCTCATTGAAGGGAAAGCGGAATTACTGGCTGCTATGTCTGAGCAAGCTTCAAAAAAAGCAAAACAGTTTTTATCAGGAAATGATGTCATAATTTATAATAGTGTGCATGTGGAGAGTTATAATGGCCTGGAACTGAAGATAGATGATGGCATGATGGTTAAAACCCGGAACGTGTTTTGGGCGGCAGGGGTAAAGGGAGAGGTGCCGGAAGGTATACCGGCAGCTACGATTAAAGGATCGAGAATACAAACTGACGAGATAAACCGGGTAAATGACTATCAAAATATTTTCGCCATAGGAGATGTATCCGCTATAATTACACCTCAATATCCTAACGGCCTTCCCGGTGTTGCACCGGTAGCCATTCAGCAAGGGGCATGGCTGGCCAAAAATCTGGTTCATTTAATAAAAGGAGAAGCTACGGAACCTTTTGTGTATTTTGATAAGGGCACGTTGGCTACAGTGGGGCGTAATAAAGCGTTAGCAGATATTGGCAAGCTTCATTTCCAGGGTTTTTTTGCATGGTTATTATGGGGATTTGTGCATATTATGTCCTTAGCCGGATTTAGCAGCAAAACTGCTGTGTTTTTAAGCTGGGCTATAAATTATTTCACCAAAAACAGTGATAACAGAATAATTGTCAGGAGCTTTAATACGGAGACGAGGACGGTAGAGGTAGAACGATAGATTTTTTGTCTTATAATTTACTTATTATACAATAACAGCAATAAACAATCAGTTTATTGCTGTTTCTGCTTTAAATATCTATTCATATATGATTGGAAGCAATAGTATTATATTAATAACCTGTAATTTAACTAATAGTAAAATAAAATACCTTAGCAATTAAAAACATTTTCTTGTGTTTATTGTTTTTGAATACATTAGAAATTAAAGAAGTGAGGATAGAATGTTGATGCTTTCTTACTAAGCTATTCACCGTTTGTATCTTATTAATATTTGCTAATGAATAAAACTACTACCGCAAAAAATATTGAGTCATCAGACAATTATTGGAATATTGTTGTTAAACCTGCAGGTAGTGTTTTTAATTTAAAACTTAGGCAAGCCTGGCATTACCGGGATTTGTTCTGGCTATTGGTTCGCAGGGATTTTGTTTCTTTTTATAAGCAAACTATCCTGGGGCCGTTATGGTTTTTTTTACAGCCTCTTTTTACTATACTTATTTATTCCTACATATTCGGTTCTTTAGCAGGTATAGGCACTGATGGTATCCCACGGCCGTTGTTTTATCTGGCTGGTATTACCTGCTGGCATTATTTTGCAGAGTGCCTTAACAAAACATCAGGTGTGTTTGTAGATAATGCGCATGTTTTTGGAAAAGTATATTTTCCAAGGATCATTATGCCTTTAAGTATTGTATTCAGCAATCTTATCAAATTCGGGATATACTTATTTATACTATTTGTAATGATGGCCTGGTACTACTATAAAGGTGAAATACAGGGTATGAACTATTACGCGCTGCTATTGCCTGTACTGCTTTTGTTAATGGCAATGCTTGGATTAGGTATAGGGATGATTGTTTCGGCATTGACCACCAAATATCGCGATTTAGCATTCTTTGTTGGGTTTGGAGTTCAATTATTAATGTGGGCATCTACTGTAGTTTATCCGCTGTCGGCTGCACCTGCTAAATATAAGCGGTTGGTTGGCATCAACCCAATGACTCCGCTTATTGAAACATTTCGTTATGGATTTTTAGGTGCCGGATCATTTTCATGGGCATCATTAGGTTTAAGCGCTTTAATTATAAGTGTGATATCAATTATAGGAATTACATTTTTTAATAAAGCAGAACGCACATTTATAGATACTGTTTAAAGCACGATTAATTTTTATGCTATAACGACCTCAAAAAAAATGAATACAGTAATTGAAGTAGAAAACATATCAAAATTATACAGGTTGGGTGAATTTGGTACCGGAACCTTAGGGCATGATTTGCACCGTTGGTGGAGTAAACTGCGTGGAAAAGATGATCCATTTTTTAAGATAGGTGAAATTAATGACCGGACTGTAAAAGGAACCAGCAATTTTGTATGGAGTTTAAGGGATATTAATTTTGAAGTTAAGCAAGGCGATGCTGTAGGTATTATTGGCCGCAACGGTGCGGGTAAAAGCACTTTATTAAAGCTGCTTAGTCAAATCACCGCACCTACTACCGGTATTATTAAAGCCCATGGGCGTATTGCCAGTTTATTGGAAGTAGGCACAGGCTTTCACCCTGAGCTTACGGGCAGGGAAAACATTTTTTTGAATGGCGCAATTTTAGGTATGCGCAAAAATGAAATAATCCGGAAATTTGATGAGATAGTAGACTTTTCAGGCGTTGAACGTTACATTGATACTCCTGTTAAACGCTATAGCAGTGGTATGTACGTACGCCTGGCCTTTGCTGTGGCAGCTTACCTGGAATCGGAAATATTGATTGTTGATGAGGTGTTAGCTGTTGGTGATGCGGAGTTTCAGCGTAAATGTTTAGGTAAAATGGGAGATGTAAGCAAAGGCGAAGGCAGAACCGTATTGTTTGTAAGCCATAACATGTCGGCAGTAAGCACACTTTGCAATACCGGAATTTATTTAAAAAACGGTAATCTTATAAATAAAGGAAATATCAATGATATCGTTTCGGCTTACTTGGGAGACGGACAAAATGCAGAAAGGCTGCAGTGGATAGGAAATGAAGGCAATAAGGATATACGGATTTTAAAAACTGTAGTATATGCTGCGGATAAATTGAACGGATTTCATACTAACACGGATGTTTTTATAGAGATTGAAGGGGAGATTTTACAACCTGTTATGGATTTGGTTTTAGGTTTTACTTTATGGTCGCAATTTGAGTATGAATTAGCCTATGTTTTGCATGACGATACTGAAGAAGAACATACCACATTACCGGAACAGCAATTTAAAAAAACTTTCAAAATACCGGCTAACACATTAGCAGAAGGAGATTACAGGATACAATTTGATGTGGGCATACATAATAAGGAAAAAATTATAGATACCGAGTGTGACCTGTCATTCTCTTTAGTTAATATAAATGGCCTGGGAAGAAAGTTTTTGGTGGGGTCAGGAAAAGGAAAAACAAGCCTTTTCAGAACCAACTGGCTGGTTAAATAATATCGTTAAATATGAAGAAAGACACCTTTGAGGAGGAAGCTTTAAAAAAAGAAATTGTAAGACAAGAATTATTAAAACAGGAAATTTTAAAAAACACTGTTTTAAACAGTATTTCTGTTGTTATACAAGGTAAGGTATTCGGGTTACCCGGCGAGCCTTATGAAAAGCAACTGACTTTACAGTGTATCGAAAGCATAAGGAATTTTTTACCCAAAGCCGAAATTATTCTTTCTACCTGGGAGGGAAGCATTGTTGAACATTTGTCCTATGATAAAATAGTTTTTAATAAAGATCCCGGTTCAATTCCATATAATATTCATGAACCTACTTATCTTAATAATAATAACAGGCAAATTGTATCGACCTATAATGGTTTAAAGGCTGCAAGTAATACTTATGCCATTAAAATGCGTGGTGATTGTAAGCTTATTGATACTGATTTTATATATTATTTACGGGAATACCCAAGGGGGCCACAATATAATTTTTTTAAACAGCGCGTAGTTATACCAACAAAGTATACCAGGAACCCCCGAAGAATTGCCCAACTTATACATCCAAGCGATATTTTTCAGGTAGGATTATTGGAAGACCTGTTAAATTTATGGGACATCCCCCTTCAACCTGAACCTGAAACTACCAGGGCATTTCCATTAGAGAAACAGATATTTAATAATGCACTTACCGGTGGATTTCACCGCATGAAATTTGGCGCTGAACAATATGTTTGGTACTCGTTTTGCAAAAAACAGGGATTGGATCTGGAATTGAAACATTACAGCCACATTCCCCCATCTAAAATTTTAGCATCTGATATATCCATCATCAATAACTTCGTTATAGAAGATGCATTAAAGCTGGGAGTTATTCTTCCTAAAAAAATGACGGCTCATTATGATAAAGATCTGTATACGCACGAAGAATGGTTTCAGCTTAGCTTGAGGTATTGTAAAGATGTTTCTAAGTTTTATGAGTGGGCCCTCATAGCAAAAGTATACTATAGCAATGTTTCAAGAATATTATGGAGAGCGCGACACAGGTTATTTAAATTTGGTATAGGAGACTTTTTTAAGGTTTTAAAAAAATATATGGCGAGTTAAATGTGATATTATTTATATTAATAAAAGCAATATATTTTATACTAATAATAAATCATTTCAAAACTTTTTAACTTATAATTTATTAAACTATAATAAATTCAAATAGCATATTGCTTTTATAAAATGCCGGGCAGTCATTTTATGTTGAATTAAGAGATATTATATTAATGAAAAACGTACTCATACTTGCTGCAGGAAATATTTCAAATAAGCTATCATTTATTAAGGCTTATTATACATCGCCTGCATTAATACCCATCAACACCAAGCCGTTAATACTCTATCATTTAGAATTTTACAAAAACTATGATTGTAAAATTTACCTGGTTGTTAACCAGAAGGATTCTGCCTACATTGAAGAAAGTGTAAACCTAAAGGAATTTGATTTCCAAATTATTGAAGTTCCAAATTCACATGGTGTAAATGCGTCCCTGCATTTTGCTTTAGCTAAAGTTCCTGACACTTCTCAAACCATCGTTAATTTAGTCACATCTATACCAACTTTATTTCCTGATGATCAGACAGTATGTTTAGAAAAGCAATTATCCTATAACAATGACTGGTCATGTATGAATGTTAGTAAGGAAGGTATAGAGTTCCTTTTCAAATCAAACCCTACTAAAAAGCTTGGCAATGCGTTTACCGGTGTATTTAGCATAGATACCAATATGCTTCGCAAAGCGGTAAATCAGGTTATACACCGGTCAGATTTGATGGAGATCTTTGTCTACCTAAATCAGCAGGATAGCTTTTTAAGTTCGTATTTTAATTTTTTAAAGGATGATTGGATAGATGCAGGCCATGAAATTAATTACTATCAGTCAAAATTAAAGCTCATATCAAGCCGCTCTTTTAATTCGGTTTCTGTAAATGGTTTGGGTATATTAAAAAAACAATCAACCAACTATGAAAAATTAAAAAATGAGGAAGAGTTTATTTCAGCAATTCCGGCCGGCCTTTCAATTTTATTTCCAAGAATTATAAATGAGTTTTCATATGATTCAGAAAATAAAAAGGGATCATATAGCATGGAATTTTATGGCTATCCAAGTATTGCCGAACTACAGCTTTTTTGGGATTTAAAAGATGAAGTATGGACCAGGATATTCCTGGATTTGGAAACCGTTTTTAAATTGTTCTTAAAACAAAGCTATTCTATCGGAAAAAAAGCTTACATGGATTTTTATGTGGGCAAAATTGATGATCGTGTTAAAGAATTTTATGACCAGTTAAATAATGAGGATAAATATATTATTACCGAAGATTTAAATATCAATGGTGTTGTTTATGAAAGTTTTCATAAAATAAAGGAACGACTATATGCAAGAATAGAAC
>JAQBOY010000202.1 GCA_028287805.1 Mucilaginibacter sp. | reverse complement strand
TACCCACCCCCCGCAGGTGCTCCACAAGATATACCCGGACTGGAAATAGCCGGTATAATTATCCAAACCGGCGCAAATATTACCCGGTGGAAAGCAGGCGACAGGGTTTGCGCATTAGTATGGGGCGGAGGCTATGCGGAGTACTGTAATGTACCCGAGGGGCAGTGTTTACCAATACCTGGTGACCTGACTTTTATAGAAGCTGCTTCATTACCCGAAACTTATTTTACGGTATGGAGCAACGTATTTGACCGCGGCCGGTTAAAAGCCGGTGAAAGCTTATTGGTGCATGGCGGTTCGAGCGGTATTGGTGTAGCGGCCATACAAATGGCAAAGGCCATGGGCAGTACGGTATATGTAACTGCCGGGTCTGACGAAAAATGCCGGTTTTGTGAAAGTTTAGGAGCAAAAGCTATCAACTATAAAACGGAAAACTTTGCCAATCGCATTCAGCAGTTAACGGATAACCATGGGGTTGATGTTATATTAGATATGATAGGCGGTGACTATACCACCGGTAACCTGCTATCATTAGCCAAAGATGGCAGGTTAGTAATGATTAATATGATGAAGGGAAAAGATGTGGCGGTTGACCTTTCATTAATTATGATGAAAAGATTGACTATAACCGGTTCCACACTGCGGTCAAGAGATCCTGCTTTTAAAAGCCACGTAGCACAAAAACTTGAAAAAAACATCTGGCCCTTACTGGCATCAGGACAAATAAAAGCAGTAGTACATGCCGTATTCCCTGCTGATAAAGCTGCAGAGGCGCACCGGTTGATGGAAAGCAGTGAACATACAGGTAAAATTGTTTTAAGCTTTGAGTTAATATCGCGGTAGCTCTCTGTCCCCTATCTATTAATTAATAAATAGGAGTTTCTTTACTGCTGTATTGCGGGAAGGTGACCACCGGTCATTTTAATTTAATCCTGTAATTCAGCTACAATAATTTCATTGCCATACAAATCAAAGCAATGGAAAAATTTGTAGCCCGGTGTTGATATCGGCTCAACCTTTATTTTTACATTATTGCTTTTAACCCGCTGATACAGTTCATCAAGGTTGTCAGTATAAATAACCAACGTAGGCTGCCCTCCCGTTTGTTTACCAACCAGGTTCTCCTGTTGCTTACCCTCAGCTTTTAAAAACCAGATACCTAATGTACTTAACTGGTCTGCCCCCATATGCAGAAACCGCTGACCAACATCAGTAGTAACATCAAAAATTCTTACAAAATCAAAATTTGCCGAATAAAAATCAGCCGTTGCTTCATAGTCGTTCACCAGTATGATGACTCTTCCAAGGTAATTTTTCATGATTTAATTAGATTTATTGTTGATTGACATGCATAAAAGGAACTATAGAAAACCCGTATAAGCAATGGCGAACAGATACGTATTGAAACTAAAGATAAATTTTTATCGACGTTGTTATATATACTAATGCAATATTTTAAAGAAAAAGCCGCCTTATACAATTCAGATAATCTCTTTTATGAATAATATTACCATAATGATGCGAAATAGGCGTCGCTACTATAAAAAATATGTTAAAAAAATCTCATGCTAATATTTTAATATTAACCCAAAAACCATAACTTTGCGCCCTGAAATAGCGAACAGAACTTTTTATCTATTTCATCATTTTTCTTTAAAAATAAGTATGCCAAACATTGGAAAAATTTCACGGATCATCGGTCCGGTAGTTGACGTCAGCTTTGCTGGCGATGCCCAGCTTCCTAAAATTTATAATGCATTAGAAATTACTAAGGATAATGGCCAAAAGATCATTTTAGAAGTTCAACAGCATTTAGGTGAAGACCGTGTACGTGCGGTTGCGATGGATTCGACTGATGGATTGTTGCGCGGAATGAATGTTATTGATTTGGGTTCGGCCATTAAAATGCCTGTTGGCGAAAACATTAAAGGCCGCGTATTTAACGTAGTTGGAGATGCTATTGACGGTATTCCTAATTTAGATAAAACTAACGGTCGCCCTATACACAATACTCCTCCCCGCTTTGAAGATCTTTCAACCGAGGCAGAAGTATTATTTACCGGTATTAAAGTAATTGATTTGCTGGAGCCTTATTCAAAAGGTGGTAAGATCGGTTTGTTTGGTGGTGCCGGTGTAGGTAAAACAGTATTGATTCAGGAACTGATCAACAACATTGCAAAGGCTTATGACGGTTTATCTGTATTTGCCGGTGTTGGTGAGCGTACACGTGAGGGTAATGACCTTTTACGTGAGATGCTGGAATCAGGCATTATAAAATATGGCGATGCTTTTATGCATTCTATGGAAGAAGGCGGATGGGATTTAACCAAAGTTGACCAGGAATCTTTAAAAGATTCAAAAGCTACTTTCGTATTCGGACAAATGAACGAGCCTCCCGGTGCACGTGCACGTGTGGCGCTTTCAGGTTTAACTATTGCTGAATATTTCCGTGATGGTGACAGTGAAGGTAAAGGCCGTGATATATTGTTCTTTATTGATAATATCTTCCGTTTCACACAAGCCGGTTCAGAAGTATCCGCGTTGCTTGGCCGTATGCCATCAGCAGTAGGTTACCAGCCAACCTTGGCTACAGAAATGGGTATGATGCAGGAACGTATCACTTCAACAAAACGCGGTTCTATTACATCTGTACAGGCAGTATATGTACCTGCGGATGACTTGACCGACCCTGCTCCTGCTACCACATTTGCTCACTTGGATGCTACAACCGTATTATCACGTAAAATTGCTGAGTTAGGTATTTATCCTGCGGTAGATCCATTGGATTCAACCTCGAGAATATTAAGCCCTGCTGTTTTAGGTGATGAGCATTACAATACAGCACAACGTGTAAAAGAAATTTTACAACGTTACAAAGAATTGCAGGATATCATTGCTATTCTGGGTATGGATGAGCTATCTGAAGAGGATAAATTAGTGGTATCGCGCGCACGCCGTGTACAGCGTTTCCTTTCGCAGCCATTCCACGTTGCTGAGCAGTTTACCGGTTTAAAAGGCGTATTGGTTGATATTAAAGAAACCATTAAGGGCTTCAACATGATTATGGATGGTGAAGTTGATGAATACCCTGAAGCTGCATTCAACCTGGTAGGTAGCATTGAGGATGCTATTGAAAAAGGTAAAAAACTATTAGAAGAAGCAAACGCTTAGTAGCAAGTACTGAATATCAGGTAGCAAGATTAATTACCTTACTGCCTGATACTCCTAAACCATTTACTTGATACTTGATACTAAATACTTGATACTATAATAATGAAATTAGAAATTCTTACTCCCGATAAAAAAGTTTACGAAGGCGAAGCAGCTTCTGTTACGCTGCCGGGTACTATGGGGCTTTTTGAAATATTGAACCATCATGCGCCTATTATTTCCACTTTACAGGATGGCAAATTAACTGTACGTGGCGGGAGCGCTGGTAAAGAGGAAGTATTTTTAATACACGGTGGTGTTGTTGAAGCATCAAACAATAATGTAGTAGTGCTGGTAGAAGGCATTACCCAAAAATAATTTTTTTTAATTTTTTTTTTTGCCCGGGTAGTTTTACTACCCGGGCTTTTTTGTGGGATAAATTTCTCCAACCCGTCATTGCGAGGAACGATCCGCCAGCTGGCGGACTACAACAGACAATCTAAAACAAAATAAAAAGTGTCATTGCGGTACGAAGCAATCTCTACAACAGACAATCAAAAACAAAATAAAAAGCGTCATTGCGAGGTACGAAGCAATCTCTACTTAGGACAATCAATGTGAATAAGTACTATTCGAAGCATTTAGCTCTATAGCATTTCGGTATTTGATTAGCATGTGTAGTCCGCCAGCTGGCGGATCGTTCCTCGCAATGACGCGTGGTAAAGCGCAATTCCTCAAACTTTTTTTACCCCTTGCTCTATTTCAGGCAGAAAAATGACAATTTACTATGCATGCATAAAATGAATACCGAATACCGTTTTAAACTTTGGTATATTCTATTAAAAATTAAATTTGTTTTTTATCTTATTTTGCATAACTTTATTTTATAAATACTGTAAATTATAAACTTTAATATTTATTTAAAATTTATTATTAAACCTATTGCCATTTCTTACCACTATATCTATCTTACAAATACTAATTTCAACTTATTAGAAAACCTATTATCAATTAAAAATTTAACACTACCCGTGTTTAGCAAAATAAAATGAATTCAGCAGATACCACCGAAGTAATAGAATTAAATAAATACAGTAAGACCCTTACCCAGGACCCTACACAACCTGCAGCGCAGGCTATGTTATACGGTATTGGCCTTACAGATGATGATTTGAAAAAAGCGCAGGTGGGTGTAGCAAGCATGGGTTATGATGGCAATACCTGTAATATGCACCTGAATGATTTAGCTAAACTGGTTAAGCAAGGCATTTGGGAAGAAAGCCTGGTTGGGCTGATATTTCATACCATTGGCGTGAGCGATGGCATGAGCAATGGGACGGAGGGTATGCGCTATTCGCTGGTTAGCCGTGACGTTATTGCCGACTCGATTGAAGCGGTTTGCGGTGCGCAATATTATGATGGGTTAATTACCCTGCCGGGATGTGATAAAAATATGCCAGGCTCGGTTATGGCCATGGGAAGGCTTAATCGCCCGTCAATCATGGTATATGGCGGTACCATTAAGCCCGGCCATTATAAGGGTGAAGACCTGAATATTGTATCGGCATTTGAGGCATTAGGCCGAAAAATTGCCGGTACTATAACGCCCGAAGATTTTATGGGCGTGGTAAAAAACGCTTGTCCAAGCGCCGGTGCATGTGGCGGTATATATACAGCCAATACTATGGCGGCGGCTATTGAAGCATTGGGTATGAGCTTGCCTTACTCTTCTTCAAATCCCGCTTTAAGCGATGAAAAGAAAGCGGAATGTTTAGCGGCAGGAAAGGCCATTAAAATATTATTAGAAAAAGACATTAAGCCATCAGACATCATGACCCGCGAAGCATTTGAAAACGCGATAGTGACCATTATGGTTTTAGGCGGATCAACCAACGCGGTGCTGCACCTGATAGCTATGGCGAAAAGCATTGATGTGAAATTAACGCAGGATGATTTCCAGTCGGTAAGTAACCGGATACCGGTATTAGCCGATATGAAGCCGAGCGGCAAATACATGATGGAAGACCTCCATAAAATTGGCGGTGTTCCGACAGTGATGAAATATCTGTTGAAACTGGGCTGGATCAATGGCGATTGTTTAACTGTAACAGGTAAAACTATTGCCGAAAACTTAGCTGATGTTCCGGAACTTGATTTTGAAACACAAAAAATTATATTCCCGGTTGAAAAGCCGATCAAGGCAACCGGGCATTTACAGATATTATATGGCAACCTTGCCGAAGGCGGCAGCGTTGCCAAAATAAGCGGTAAAGAAGGCGAACGTTTTGAAGGACCGGCGCGTGTTTTCGACGGTGAGTTTGAACTGATACACGGAATTCAAAGCGGCCGTGTGAGAGCAGGCGATGTAGTGGTGATTCGTAATATCGGCCCTAAAGGCGCTCCGGGTATGCCCGAAATGCTGAAGCCGACAAGCGCTATTTTCGGCGCTGGCTTAGGGGCATCGGTAGCGTTAATTACAGACGGGCGGTTTTCGGGTGGTACGCACGGTTTTGTGGTGGGACATATCACTCCTGAATCTTATGACGGCGGCTTGATAGCCTTTGTAAAGGACAACGATACGATAGAGATAGATGCGAACACCAATACTATGACCTTAAAAGTATCGGACGAAGAAATTGCAGCCCGCAAAGCTAATTGGGTACAACCTGAGCTAAAGGTAAAAAAAGGACTATTATATAAATACGCAAAAACAGTTAGCACAGCCGCAGAAGGTTGTGTAACCGACGAATAAGATAAGTTATCCGTATAACATTTTACGTTATACCGATTTAAACAAACAGAAATTAAACGTATTACGTAAAACGTACTGCATACAACAATAAACGAGTATGGAAGTTGCACAACAGGAAATACTAATAAAAACAGCCGAGAAAGAAACTATTGAAGTTTCAGGTTCTGTGGCATTATTAGAGGCATTGATAGCAGAAGGCGTTGATGTCATCTTCGGTTATCCGGGCGGCGCTATTATGCCTATTTACGATGCCTTGTATGATTACCGGGAAAAGCTGGATCATATTTTAGTAAGGCATGAGCAAGGCGGTATCCACGCCGGGCAAGGCTATGCACGTACATCGGGCAAAGTGGGTGTGGTATTTGCCACCAGCGGACCAGGTGCTACCAATTTAGTTACCGGCTTAGCCGATGCACAAATAGACAGCACGCCATTAGTATGCATCACCGGGCAGGTATTTGCCCATTTGTTGGGTACAGATGCTTTTCAGGAAACAGATGTGATCAACATCACAACCCCGGTTACCAAATGGAATTACCAGGTAACAGATGCTACCGAAATACCGGAAGCTATTGCCAAAGCATTTTACATTGCCAAAAGCGGCAGACCGGGACCGGTTTTAATTGACATCACCAAAAACGCGCAGATTCAAAAGTTTGCTTATAAGGGTTATACACCTTGCAATCATATCCGCAGTTACAGGCCAAAACCTGTAGTGCGCCACCAATATATTGAAGAGGCTGCCGACCTGATCAATAACGCCAAGAAACCATTTGTTTTATGGGGACAAGGCGTAATATTGGGTAGTGCTGAACAGGAATTTAAGACTTTTATTGAAAAAAGCGGTATCCCTGCAGCATGGACCATTTTAGGTGCAGGCGCCATCCCTACAGACCATCCTTTAAATGTAGGTATGCTGGGTATGCATGGTAATTACGGGCCAAATGTATTAACCAATGAATGTGATGTACTGATCGCTATCGGAATGCGGTTTGATGACCGGGTAACCGGCCGTTTAGATAAATATGCCAAGCAGGCAAAAGTTATCCATCTGGATATTGACCCGGCCGAGATTGACAAAAATGTAAAAACAACCGTTCCGGTTTGGGGCGATTG
>JAQBOY010000172.1 GCA_028287805.1 Mucilaginibacter sp. | reverse complement strand
AGCAACAGTGATGATCGTTTCGAAGAAATTAGCTGGGACGAATTTTTTGAAAATTTCGATAAAAACAAACTCGATCTTTTATATCAGGATAAAAAGGCCGACGGCGAAATAAGCACCTTTCATAAATTTGTGGAAAGGGAATCTTAATGACAATACAAACTGGTTTATAAGGCGGATCCTCACCAGTTATTCGCTTTTTATAGGCGAAAGCCATCGCATTAGTTTAAACTTATACATAAGGGCAATAATTTTTATTTCTTGTTAAAACTTTTTTCACTTAAACGAATTTAGTAATAACATCTATTCGCCTATACCAATTATGTATACACTTGGAATTAATGCGGCATTTCATGATTCAGCCGCATGCCTTTTTGAAGACGGAAAATTAATTGCTGCCGCCGAAGACGAACGTTTTACACATATTAAACATGGAAAACGCCCCGTACCTTTTTCAACATGGGAATTACCCTTTCATGCCATTGATTATTGCTTAAAAGTGGCAGGCATTCATTTAAGTGATATTGATCACATTGCCTATTCTTTTGACCCCTATTTATTGCTGGGTGAAAAGTATAGTAACAGGTCATCAATAGAAATTCCGCTGGTACAGGGAGGCGAGCCAAGGCCAAAAGAATGGCTCAATCCCTGGGATCCCCTGTTTCTTTCATCAATAGTTAATGCCTCCCGCCAATTGGTTGATGGTTATCCGCATCATTTACAAAAAAGATTTATGGGTGCCAGGCCGCTTAAAGCCAAGTGGCATTATGTTGAGCATCACATCAGCCATGCAGCAAGTGCTTTTCATCCTTCGCCTTTTACCAGTGCGGCAGTATTAACAGTTGATGGCCGTGGTGAGAAAGCTACAACAACTTATCATACCGGCAAGGGCACTGACCTTTTTCGCATCGGACAGGTAAATATGCCTCATTCCCTGGGGTTGTTATATGAGCAGGTTACCTCCTACCTGGGTTTTCTTCATTCTTCAGATGAGTATAAGGTAATGGCGCTGGCCTCCTATGGTAAGCCGGAATTTGTGAAGGATTTTCGCGAGATGGTACAAATTGGCCAGAACGGGCAATATACTATTGGTAACGAACGCTTTGAAGAACGATTTGGCCCTGCACGTTTAAGGCACGAAGAGTTTACCGGCCATCATTTTAATATTGCCCGTTCTTTACAATTGGTTTTAGAAGAAACGGTACTTGCGCTTGTAGATTGGCTTTATAACGAAACTAAAGAGGAGAACCTTTGCATGGCCGGAGGGGTTGCCCTTAATTGTGTACTAAATGCCCGCATAAGAGATAAAAGCCCCTTTAAAAATATTTGGGTACAACCAGCCGCGGGCGATTCCGGC
The DNA here is from genome assembly GCA_028287805.1 of Mucilaginibacter sp. Taxonomy (GTDB): domain Bacteria; phylum Bacteroidota; class Bacteroidia; order Sphingobacteriales; family Sphingobacteriaceae; genus Mucilaginibacter. Next base: position 2,317 of record JAQBOY010000172.1, on the reverse strand, counting down.
ACAGCTTTGGGAGCAGCGATATGGATTGACGCTAAAGAACGTAAAAGCACCACTAAAGATTTTGAAATGACCCATGCGTACTGGGGACCGGATTATAGTGATGAGGAGATAGAAAAATTTATTAAATGGGCAAAAGTACCTTATAAAAAGCTACATAATATTGCTGAAGAAACTGCCGAAATACTGGCACAAGACAAAATTATTGGATGGTACCAGGGGCGGATGGAATTTGGCCCCCGTGCGTTGGGTAGCCGGTCTATTTTAGCTTCACCTATTAACCCTGCAATGCAGGCCAGGTTGAACGAGGTAAAAGACCGGGAAGACTTCAGGCCGGTTGCTCCGGTAGTGCTGGAAGAAGATGCCGGTGAATGGTTTGAGAACGCTGCATACTCTCCATTTATGCTTTTTGTATATAATGTAAAACCAGATAAAGCAGATAAGATTCCGGCTGTTCGGCATGTGGACGGCACAGCACGCATTCAAACCATCAATCGCGATCAGCATCCGCATTATTATGATTTGCTTAAAGCCTTTAAGCAAAAAACAGGTGTACCCGTATTAGTAAATACCTCTTTTAATACCCTGGGTAAACCTATTGTATGCTCTCCGCGTGACGCGATAGAATGTTTCTGGACCTCTCCTTTTGATGCGCTGGTTATTGGTTCATATCTCATTGAAAAAGAATGGAAGTAAAAATAACAGTTGTTATTCCTACTTATCGTCGCCCTAAACTTTTAACTAAATGTTTAGCTGCATTAAACCACCAAACCTTTGCCCGCAATGAATATGAGGTGATTGTAATAAGTGACGGCCCTGATGAAATTACAGCAAAAGCTATAGGAGCAGACCCGAAATATGCACTGGTGAAATTTCTTTCAACTGCTGAAAAAAAAGGCCCTGCTGCTGCACGTAATATGGGTTGGCTACAGGCAAAAGGTAAACTGATTGCCTTTACAGATGATGACTGCCTGCCTGACCAGGCATGGCTGCAAACTATTTGGCAGAACTATAAAGGGGAAGAAGAGATAGCCTTTACCGGCAAAATGATTGTCCCTGTATCACAACCACCTACAGATTATGAATTAAACATTGCCAATTTAGAAACAGCTGAATTTGTAACTGCAAATTGTGTATGTACCAAAAATGCTTTAGTAAAAACAGGCGGATTTGATGAACGCTTCAAAATGGCATGGAGAGAAGACAGTGATTTGCATTTTAAATTGCTGGAGAATAATATACTCATACATACTATTCCGGCGGTAGTAGTGCACCCTGTACGGAAAGCGCCCTGGGGAATAAGCATTAAAGAGCAGAAAAAAGGTGTTTTTAATGCTTTATTATATAAAAAACATCCGCAGTTATATCGTCAGCGTATTAAATCCCAACCTTCATGGAAATACTACCTGATAGTTTTATTATTCACCGGTATATTCCTGTCGCTGATAGCCGGATCAAACCCGGCCGCTATTTGCTGCGCTGCCGGATGGTTAATACTCACATTAGATTTTTGCAGAAAGCGGCTTGCAAAAACATCGCGTGCGCCCATGCATTTGCTGGAGATGTTAATTACGTCTATGATCATCCCTTTTTTATCTGTGTACTGGCAAATTTATGGAGCTATAAAATATCGCATTTAATAATTTAATGCTGAACTTTCTGTAGCTGCAATTGTTAATCAAAAAGAAAATACATTCTCTACGATTAAATAATTACCCTAAATGGAAATAAAAAGCATTTTTGAACATAATCAGGAAATACCCGTCCTTTACACTTGCCTTGGACCCAACATTAGCCCCCCTTTAACATTTGAAGATATCCCCGAAGGAACAGAAAGCCTCGTTTTAATACTTGAAGATACAGATGCCACTCCAAAACCCTGGAGACACTGGCATGTATTTAATATCCCTGCAACAACTACTAAAGTTGACAAGGGAAAAGTTCCTGAAGGAGGAGTGGAAGGGCTTTGCAACAATCACACTTTTGGTTATGAAGGCCCCTGCCCCCAATATTTTAAAGGAACACACCATTATTGGTTCAGGTTATATGCTTTAGATATTATGCTCGATCTCCCCGCTGCCTCAGAGCCTGAAGATGTTCAGGAAAAAATGCAGGGACACATTTTAGAAACAGCCGAATTATTAGGTTTATGTATTGCTCCTGAAAATATAATAATGTATTTATAATAAGATATTATTGTTATGCCTAAGAAGATTGCAGTATTGAGAGTTAATGCTTTGGGCGACTTCATTTTTACATTACCTGCCCTGCAGGCCTTGCGTGAAACTTTTCCGGATGCAGAAATAGTATATTTAGGAAA
>JAQBOY010000135.1 GCA_028287805.1 Mucilaginibacter sp. | reverse complement strand
TAGGTATGTCAATATGTACAGTAATATTTATGGTTGAGCCCACAGTTGCAGTGGCTGGTTGATCAACGCCGGTTATTACCTCGCCGCAGCAAGCCAGCACAATACCTAATAACAGGCATGCGCATACCCTCCACAACGCTTTCCCTTTTATATGTAAATATAATCTCATAATTCGTTCGTCTGTTAAATATTAATTAATCTGTTGTAGCACATATACATAACTATTGTTGGCGCAGCCCGGGCTAAATGTTAGGCTCAGTTGCCTTTTACCGTTTACAACAGGATATGTAAACACGGTTGAAACCGGTTGCGCGCCCGTGGCCGTAAATGTAATTTTGAATGGATATTGCGGATCGTCGAGCGAAAAAGAGCCGTTTTGATTTACCAGAAATGGCAGCTTATTTTGCAGTGTATAATTACCATTAGCAAAATTGAGCTTGAACTGGCTGAAATCAACTATGTTGGTTAAATCGGTACCGTTGCGGGTAGCTTTTATTACCTGCCAGTTACCTGTAATATCTTTTAAGGCTTCTTTTTGCGGCAATACCTTTTCTGTTTTGCATGATGATGCTATTAACACCACTGCCATAATCAGCAGTAATTGCAAATGCGTGGTTTTATAAATCTTTCTCATGTAATAATTTTATCCTGTTAATAACCCGGGTTTTGTATGAGCGAAGGCGATTTTGCCACTTCAGTTTGCGGCAATGGCCATAGGTACATAGCCGTACGGAAATTACGTTTACGCACATCAAAAATGGTGTAGGTTACTGCTGTACCGTTACGGTCAATCTGCATCCCTTTTGTTTGAATATTGTCTGTCTGGTCGGCAATTTTCCAGCGCCTTACGTCCCAAAAGCGATGTTCTTCAAAAGCAAGCTCTATACGGCGTTCGTTTTGGATGGCTAAACGCATGCCATCCTGGCTTAAACCTGTTGGCAACTGGTAGGGTACAAGGCCGGCCCGCTGGCGTATCGCTTCAACTGCCTGGTATACTTGCGGGGTAGGGCCTTCATATTCGTTTGCAGCTTCGGCATAGTTAAGCAACACTTCTGCATAGCGGATCAACGGCAGCACCCTGTCTGTAACGTGCTGAAAGTCTTGCGATACTGCGGTAGGTGATAGCATTTTATTGGTGTAATAACCTGTTGTAGTACCCACGTGCACAGCATCGGGCCCGCTACCTACCCCATTAAATGTACCCTGATAAATATTAATGGCCGATGTACCCGGCGCTAAGCGGTTTTGCAATTGTGTTTGGTCATGAATTACCGTAAAATCTAACCGGGGATCGCGGTGCAGATAAGGATTTTGGGGATTATAACCTGATGTTGGATCACTAATGGCTTTACCGTTACTCATCGGGAAGGCATCCACCAGGCCCTGCAGCGGGAATGCACCATGGGCTCCCGTACGTGATGGTGGATCAAACAGTGCCTCAAGATCTGAATTACCTGTTGGGCGCATCAGTTGAAAAATATACTCGTTGTTATACCGCATGGTAAACAGGTTGCGAAAACCTATACCAGCTGTACTGTTATCAATATTTAAACTATAAACACCTTTGCTAATCACCGCAAACGCAGCGTCTTCGGCGGCTTTCCATCTTTCCTTGCTGTAAGACGTATAACCCACCACCGCATTATTCTTTGCACCAGTTAGCGGCGCCTGATTAAACAACGGGCTGGCCGCATACAATAAAACACGGGCCTTTAATGCTATGCAGGCACCTTGGGAAGCCCGGCCATAATTGATACCAGATTGTGTAAACGGCAGATCCTGACCAGCAGCATCACATTCGGACACGATGTAGTTTACACATTCTCCATACGTATTTCGGGTGACTGGTATATTATCGGTATACGTATAAATACTATCGCCAACCAGGTGTACACCCCCATAATGTTTTACCAGGATAGCGTAATACCAGGCACGCAGAAAGCGGGCCTCAGCCTTCATTTGGGTTTTTACAAAAGCGTTGATAGGTGCCTTTGGAAGATTTTTTAACAACTGGTTAACCGACCTGATGTTAGTGTATGATATTTTATAGGCGTCATCTGTTACTACAGCGGCGTTAATGGTACCCGTTTCCCAGGCTAAGGCCGTGGAACCACCAGAGTTGTAAACTTCGGCCTCGTCTGATGAGGCGTCGATACCCCCATTCGGTATCGGAGCAAGTATAGGCCCATAAGTAAACCTGCTGGCTGATGCGCTGAAACCTACGTTACTGTAAATATTTGACAAAAAAGCTACCGTGTTGGCACTATCAGCGAAAACGGTGGTCTCGTTTAAATTTGATGTTTGCGTTTGCCCTAAAAAGCCGTCCTTTTTGCACGATGCCAAAAAACACAATATAATTAAGGATGAATACGCAACTACCTGAAAGTAAATTTTCTTCATTTAATAGGTTTATAGGTTATACACATTTAATTAAAGCACAATTACTCATTAAATACAAAAAATCGTTTTAGCAACCCTTTGAAATTTGCAATAAATAATTTGCTCCGACTGAATATTAATAATTGGTTTATAAACTGACGCTTATATGATGCTAATATAGAGCATAAAAACGATTTAGCAAATTATTTTTTAGTTTTTTTTATAATTTTTGAAATCCTGATTGACGACCAAGATTATTTATCAAATTGATAAATTTTAAAAACATTTAAAACGATATCATCAACAAACACCGGTGTTATGAATGCCTGTTTTTAAAGTACCTGCTAAAAAACAATGCCTGGTAATTTATAGAGTTGCCCCAATATTCCCAGGAATGGCCACCGGGCCTTATTGTATACTCATGCGGAATTTTGCGCTCCAGTAAATTCTGGTGAAGTTTCTGATTTGAAGCGTACATCATATCGTCATAACCGCAATCAAAAGTGATAGCAAGAGAGTTGGGTTTTAGCAAATAAAGCATATTAACCACGCTGTTCTGCTCCCACCTTTCGGGATGCTCACTGTATTTACCCAATACCTGTTCTATGCCAAAACTATCCGGAAACTGCCTGATATCTACCACTCCGCTCATACTGCCTGCAGCACCAAAAACATCCTGGTGTTTAAAGGCTAAAAATAATGCACCATGCCCGCCCATACTAAGGCCTGTAATTGCCCTGTGTTTTTTATCGGCCAGGGTAGCGTAATGTTTATCTATATAATTTACCAATTCTCCGGCAACATAGGTTTCATACTTCCACTCACTGTTCATGGTGCTGTCAAAATACCATCCTGCAAAGTTACCATCGGGGCAAACAATAATTATATGGTAGGTATCGGCCAGATCCGCAATTGCAGGCACTTTTTTTATCCAATCGCTGTAGTTGCCGCTAAAACCATGAAGCAGATATATCACCGGGAACCTTTTACCGGCAGTATAATCAGCAGGTTTTACAACAACCGCTTTAATATCTTTGTGCATTGCAGCACTGTGGGTAAGTGCTGTATCTATAGTAGCCGCGTTTGTTCTGCTGTATAAACAAGCACAAAACAGTACAAGTGCAATAAATTTCCTGGTATTCATCTGCTTATAAATCTTTATCATTAATTGGTTGCCACTATCTCAATGCGGTGTGTTTGTGGCTTGTTAATAGCGTATATCTGGTCTGTTAACACATTCATTTCTTTTTGCCAGGCATCGCGCAGGCTCTTGTACCGGGCACGTGTATAATTGTCTTTATTACCGTTAACAAAAATGTCTTTTATCGCATATTTTTTTACACTGTCCATGGCGGCATTGCTGTCTTTATACAACAGGTTCTTGGCTTTTAAGAAATCATATTCCATCCAAATGTACATGCGCAGGCGGCGCTCAATTTCCCACCGCTCTTCGTTAAGTTCGCGAATTTGAATGGCCTGCTGATATTGTGGCGTGTTGGTAATTTCGGCCATGTTAACGCCATCGGCAAATTGCCCGGCCGACCAGCTACCTATGTTTTCGCCATCTATCAACATGTTATAATCACCACTTTTTAAACCTTTAACTGTTAATACTTCCTGGTTAAATTCTTTGTTAAATGGTATCACCTTAAGTGCATCCGCCTGCTTTTTGTGGTTACCCCAGGTACGTGGAATGGTATCCAGCGGGTATGGCAATGAGTTGGCCAGGTAGCTAAATGACAGCGCATTTGATGTACCTGTAACACCGCTTATTTTGCAGTTAATGGCTTTGGTTACATTTTTACTAACAGCGTTAATACTAATATCTGCCACCGTTTTGTTATCCATACCCTGTGCTTTAAGAAATATAGAAGCCATTACCAGGTGCCCGTCGTTATCCGGGTGTACCCTGTCGTTTGGTGTAAGGCTGAAAGTTGAATCTTTGGCCTGCTCGCGTTTATTGATCTCCGTCATGGGGTGAAAAAAATCAATAAATGCCCAATTATTGTCTTTTGCAGACTGCTCCTGGTGGGCTATTATAGAAGCCAGTGCAGCGCTTTTATGAGGCCAGATATTTTTGGTAGTGAACTTAGTGGTTTCATCATACGGTGACCCGCCTATCAATATTGTTCTAATTTCGGGCCTTTGCTTTAATTTGTCTGCAATAAGGCCGTATGTTTTATAGCTGTTCACCATCTTCTTATCAAATACATCTTGTGCATCTGCGTGGTACCATTCAAAATAACCGCTATCGTTCATTCCCCAGCTTAGGGTTAAAACCGTTGGCTTTTTTGAGAGCACATCATCGTCAAACCGATCGGCTATCTGGCCAATAGCATCGCCACCAATACCTGCATTAAAACAAGTAATACGCATATTGGGAAAA
>JAQBOY010000112.1 GCA_028287805.1 Mucilaginibacter sp. | reverse complement strand
CGTAACGGGCCGGCATTACCACTATAGTCATAATCTAACGGTTTAGTTACTATTGGTACGCCACCTTCCCTTATTACCATTTGAAAATATTGGAATGCCCTCAAAAACCTAAACTCAGATTTTAATTGTGTCCTGGTAGTTGCATCAAGCGTAGAGGCGCCAAATTTATCCACATTTACAATAGCATTATTGAGGTCACGGATGATTGTATAATCGTATAAGAAATTACGATTAGACGCATAAGCAATAATATTATTATGAGCCTCATTCCCGGCATTATTTTGACCTGAATACATAGCCTCATCATAGTCGCACATATCTATATAATTAGACGATATGCTATACTCTGATGGCATACGGTCATAAAAACTGGCCATCAGACCTGTGATCAGCTTTGGATCTGTCCATATTTGTTGGTCAGTAACAATAGTGGTTGGCTGCACATTTAAAATATTCTTTTTACATGCACCAAGCGCCACAACTATTATATATCCTACAGTTAAATATATTTTTAAATTTTTCATAACTCTGTCAGTCTTAAAGTGTCAAATTAAATCCAAAAGTGTATATCCTTTGTTGAGGATATACTAATCCATTAGTGGAAGATATTTCCGGATCAATTTGGAATTTGCCTACATTGTCAAATGAGAATAAATTACTACCATTTACATATACCCTTAATCCGTTCACACCAATTTTCTTCAAGTATTTAGACGGTATGCTATAGGATAATTCCAGGTTTCTCAATCGTATATAGTGCACATTTGTTAACCAAAAATCGTTGTGATTAGCAGTTGCCGGATTATTATCCATCGGAGCAGTGTAGATAGATAAAGCATTGCTATTATTACGTATGGCCGGATAAGCCCCCGGTATCCAGACGCTGTTTGGATCAAAAACATCAGCCCTGTGCCAAACATCGGCTAACATATAGGTTGGTGAGTTACCACCATTTTGGAATGGATATTTCAACTCAAAATCGCGGAAGAAACTTTGCATACCCGCACCTGAAAAGTCAAATGCCAATGCAAATCCTTTATATTCTACCCTTCCGTTTATGCCATAGTTAAAATAAGGCAATGCTCCTTCTGCATAACCAATTGGTCTGGCATCAAGGGCATTGATAACACCATCATGGTTATAATCTTCGTAAATAAAATCACCAGGTAATAAAGTCCGGTTATTCTGCCCGTCAATATTAACCGGATAAGAATTAATTTGTGCCTGTGATGTAAACTGGCCAACAATGTGATGGCCAAAATTAACGCCTGCCCAGCGATCAGTTTGGCCATTTCTCCATTGATCATAGGAGTTACCAAAACGAGGCTTATATATGTAATTATTTTTAGTTCTTCCTATCGTTGCGTTACCTCCAATAGAGTAATTTACCCTGCCAGCATGGCCGTTATAATTAATAGAAGCATCAAAGCCCTGGGTAATATCAGAGTTTAAGTTTGCAAGGGGTAAAGTATAACCTACTTCAGATGGTAAAACAATATCATATTGCGCCGCAGGCAAGCCCGTTCTTCTGCGTTGATATACATCTATAGTACCGGTAATTACACTATGGAACAAACCATAATCTATACCTATATTAGCCATAGAGTTTTTTGTCCATGATAAATTAGTAGTCGGTAACCCCCTTGGGCGTACACCACTATAATACGCACCACCGAAAACAGCGCTGCCATTATTTACGTTGTAACCAGCAAGGTAATCAAATGCATTTGGAACGGTTAGAGTTCCATTAACAATTGTAGTACCTGTTTGACCATAAGAAACCCTCAACTTTAAATTGTCAATACTGTTGGCAAAGCGCCTTTTGAAGAAAGGTTCTTCTGATAGACGCCATCCAGCTGTTACACCCGGGAAAAAGCCATGTTGCTGACCAGGCTGATACAAATAGCTTCCATCATAACGACCTACAGCTTCAACTATATAACGTTTCTTATAGTCATAATTTAACCTCATAGCCACACCTTCAAAAGCCTCTTCAGTTCTTACATCCTGGAAGAAATCCAGGTCGGCAAGATATTGTATACCAATAATATTATTAGGAGGTACTGTGTGAGTAGCCAGGTAATTATTTTTAGTATCCCTTTGTTCGTAAGCAACAACCGCCGAAAGAGAATGATCGCCAAACTGATGGGCATAGTTTAATGAAATCTGCGAAAATGTTGAGATCACATTTCTTCTATGTGTTTCGTGGAAGGGGTTTTGGTTTCCATACAATGCAGAGCTGGGATCTGGTGTTATACCATCGGCCAAAGTAGGGCGATTGTCATAGTTACCGGATTTAGGATTATAGATATAAGCATTATAGGTATATTCAAAATTATCAAAGTCTTCGTTGGTGAAATCATAAGCGTATATGCCTTTTACGGTAAGCCCAAATTTAAAAGCATATTCTGCATTTAACTTTATACTGACACCACGCACTATATCATCGGTAAAGCCTGTAATGTTCTCTTTATAAGTAGCCGGGTTAACGTTTACGTTGTGAGTTTGGTTGATATATGCAGGATTATCATTGGCATATTGCTTTTCCGTAGGCAACATACTTTCAATACTTAATAAAGGGTTAAAATAATCATCCAGTCCAGGTACGCCAACGTTGTGCGTATGCTCCTGACGGCCACTTATTTGTGCGCCTACAGTGAGTCCATTAGCAATAGTACTGGAGATATTTGACTGTAAATTTGTACGCTTAAAATAAAAGTCCTTAATAATACCGCCCTGGTTAACATTACCAATTGATAAATAATATTGGGAGTTTTTTGACCCACCCGATACATTGGCATTTAAATTAGATTGTGATACATTAGGCCGAAGTACGGCTTTATAATAATCATTATTTAAATGTGCCTTATCTGATTGATTTGCCCATGCGGCCAGTTCGGTTGCAGAATACAGTGATGCGGGATTACCACCTAAATTTTGTACAGACTGATCTTGTGCAAGCACATACTGGCCTGCAGTTGACGGATAAGGAAACCTGGTATAATTTTGAATACCATAATAGGCGTTCACTCCTATTTTAGGAACATCAGTCTTTTTACCGCGTTTAGTGGTTACCAACACAACACCATTACCAGCTGCCAGGCCGTAAATAGAAGCAGAGGCATCTTTCAATACGGTAACGCTTTCAATGTCGTCTAACCCTAACTGATTAAAAGCATTAACACCACTTTGCTGGGTATTTAAACCAAAAGGATCCGTAGCATTAGTGTTACTGTAAGCAACCCCGTCAATTACATATAGCGGATTACCTAAGTTCCTGATGTTAATGGTAGCTCCATTACCCGGCCTTGCATCCGTAGTACGTGCTGTAACACCGGCAATTTTGCCAACCAGTGCACTGGTTGCCGCTATAGCTGGCGTCCTGACAATGTCTTCGGAGCTTACAGTACTTATAGCCCCTGTAATAGTAGCTTTTTTCTGTGTTCCGTAAGCCACCACAACAACCTCATCAAGCGATTGATTATTTTCTGTTAATAGTACACTTATTACCGCGTTGTTGTTAACCGGAATTTCCTGTTTATTATATCCTACCAAAGTAAAAACTAACGTAGAATTAGTTTTTGCCGTAATAGAAAAAGAACCATTGGAAAGTGTTTGTGTACCTAAATTGGTGTCCTTAATTTTTACCGATACACCAGGTAATGGTGAGCCTTTTACATCTTTAACCGTACCTGTAACTTTAATATCCGCATTTTGAGCAAAGGTTAAATGTGGAATAAGCAAAAGAAACAGTAACGCATAAAACAGACCACACCTAAATTTAAGTGTAAATTTTTTCATGAAGTTGGCTTTAAATGGTTTGTTAATTGGTTTGTTATATCAAATGTAACAATAATTTTATAATTGTCAATACAACATTTAAAAACAAAAGCCTCTCATGATAAGATTTCAAAAAATTGAAATATATTTTCCTTTTTACTATAATATTGGTTATTTAAATAGCGATGTGATAGATTTTTACTAAAATAACATGCTTTTTTTTATCAAATAATTATTTGACATTATTTTTTGTTCCCTCAACTCCTTCTGAAGTCATGATCACCCTCTTAATCGTTCCATCCTTATTATAGTATAAATAGTCAATACAAACTGAGCGGTGAAAACTTCCGGCATCAGGCACTAATGCACCATTATGATATATAAAATAGGTTTTGCCTTTAAAATCAATAATTGCCTGGTGGTTAGTGTTGGAATTTCCAGCTATTTCATTTATAATTCCCTTATATACCCATGGCCCGTTAATATTCCGACTCATGGCATATGCGATTTTTTCAGGAAATTCATAAGCATAAGATAAATAGTACCACCCATTATGCTTGTGTATCCATGGAGCCTCGGTATATTTTGGCAAAACGATTGATTTAATTGGGCCATCCAGTTCAATCATATTTGATTTAAGCCTGGCATAATAACATATCCCATTACCCCAAAATAAGTAGGCCTGGCCATCATCATCAATCATTACTGTTGGATCAATATTATCCCAACGATGCTTCTTTTCAGTAGTCATATCGTTAGTAATTAAAGCTGATCCACGGGCATCCTTAAATGGCCCGGTCGGGCTATCTGATACTGCGACACCTATTGCCTTACCAGGTATAGTAGTATGTTCAACAGCAACGTACCAGTAAAATTTCCCATTTCTTTCAATCACCTGCGAAGCCCAGGCATCATCCTTTGCCCATGCAAAATCTTTTATATTTAAAGGGATATTATGTTCAGTCCAGTTAACCATATCCGGCGACGAGAAGCAAGTCCAATTATGCATTACATAACGATTAACATTTTTTGGCGCCTCATCATGACCTGTATAGAGATATACCTGACCTTTATATACCATTGCAGCCGGATCAGCGGTGTATTTATAAGTAATTATCGGGTTGCCGTTTGATTTAAAAACGGTATCGCGCGAGGCATGCCCATAAGCCAATGAACAAGACACTAAGGCAACAGAACAATATCTTAAAATTTTGAATAGCATAATTTTATTAAAAAGATGAATATAGTTCTTTAGCCGGGGGAGGCATGGCTACACTTGGCCATTTCTTTTTCCAGTTAATTTTTTCTATTATAAGTTTCGATCTGCCACGGTCAGAAGCATCATATCCGTGAAATATAAGGTAATCGCCGCCATTAAAACTACCTACTGCATTATGGCCCACTCCATACCAATTGGCATCACCGGCTAATACAATGTTTCCACCACCATATTTCATGTCAGTGCCTGCAGCATCAAGATAAGGGCCCTGTAGTTTTTTAGAGCGCCCAACAATCATTTTATAAGTGCTGTTTGGCCCTTTACAGCAATAATCAATAGAAGCGAATAAATAAAAATATTTGCCTTTTCTAAATATAAACGGCCCCTCAATAGCATTACCGCCTGCATCAATTGGGTTACCTGCAACAGCGGGCATATTATCTTTTGTTGTTTGATCTTTTTTACGGCTGGCAATAGTTGGCAAACTGGTTATTGGTTGATCAACTCTTAACCCGTCTTTAGTTAAACGTACAATTTTTATCCCCTCCCAAAATGATCCGAAATCAAGATAAGGTGTGCCGTCTTTATCAATAATTAAATTGGGATCTATCGCATTCCAGTTTGTTTTCGTCGGAACAGATTGAATTACTTTACCATGATCAACCCATTTATACGCAGAATCATCTGTATGTAAAGTGGTATTTGTGGCAACACCGATACAGGAAGTATTTTTACCAAATGCAGATATTGCATAGTATAAATAATACTTGCCATTATAATAAGAGATGTCCGGAGCCCATTCCCCATTTCTAAAATTTGGCAATTCATCAATAGTCCATTTAGGCGCTGTATCAAATACAGGCTTTTCTGTTTTCCAATGTACCATATCGGTAGACGAAAACATGGATATGCCCCGGCCTGTACAAAAAACATAATATACGCTATCCTGCTTAATCATTACCGGGTCATGTACTGAAATACCTGTTTTCAATTCCTGAGCTTGAGTAATGCTGCTTATCAGCATTATTGAAAACAACAGTATACCAAGGATCTTTTTCATAAGACTCAATCAATAGTTGCTTTAATGCGAATTAAATTGAAAGAATAAGGTTGCAATTGCAGTTTCATTACATTGCCATTCAAACTGCCCCGGTGTATTACCGGACTAACCGCTTTTGGATTGGTCAGGGAGTTTTCGGCAGCCAGATCATTGCTTTGTAAAGTGGTTATTGCCGCTGTTGTATTTAATCCTTTTAGTCCATTAATCACAAAGCTTGCATTCTGCTTTTTCTTATCGGTATTGATAATCTTAATAATCACATCACTATTCTTTTTATCTAATACTGCGGAGGCAAAACATCCGTCCTGGCCGGTAACCGTTTGGTTATTTAGCGTAACAGGCACAACATCGGTACCTTTATTTAAAGAGTACAATTGCTGTACATAATAATTCGGCGTTCCATATGAACGCAGGTTATCAAACCATATCAGATCAGGCGTCCATTGCCAACCTTCAACATGAGCGAATAATGGCGCATATGATGCCATATTTACTACATCCGCATTACGCTCAAGGCCTGTCATAAAAGCTGCTTCAGAAATAGCGCATTGCCAATTATTTTTATTATCAGGACTTACAGTCGCTACGCTTTGTGCAGCATATTCACCTGCAAATATTTTAGGGCCTTTACGGTCATAGTTATCATAGCGCTTTACATTATCTAAAAACCATTTTGGCGAACGATAGTAATGTTCGTCTAATATATCGGCATGTAACTCCCTGAAAGCTGTATTGAGCAAATCAAATTTTTCACCTCCCGGGTCAGGGCCAAGGCTGGATACGATTCTTACGTGCGGATATTTATCTTTTATAGCTTTGGTAAATAACTTCCAGCGTACTATATATTGCTCTCCCCATTGTTCATTACCTACACCAATCATTTTCAAGTTGAATGGCTTGGGGTGTCCCAAATCAGCACGTAGCTTACCCCATTTAGTATGGATGCCGCCATTAGCAAACTCAATTAAATCCAGCGCATCCTGAATATAAGGATCAAGCTGATCTAATGGCACCAGCTGCCCGGTATTAAACTGGCAGGCCATGCCGCAATTAAGTATGGGCAGCGGCGATGCGCCAATATCCTCAGCTGTTAAAAAATATTCCATAAAGCCCAAACCAAAAGTTTGATAGTATTCAGGGGCTAAACGATGCTTCAGCTCGGTATTCCAGCGGTTAATTATATTTTCCCGTTTGTCAATATCCCCAATTGTTTTTTTCCATTGATAACGTGTTGCAATATCTCTTCCTTCTACAATGCATCCACCGGGAAACCGAAGAAACCCGGGTTTCAGATCAGCCAGTTTTTGAACCAGATCTGCACGCAAGCCACCCGGCCTGTTTTTCCAGGTGTGCTGCGGAAAAAGTGAGATCATGTCCAGATCAATTGTTCCTTCATTTTTTGCCCAAACTGCCAAATGAGCCTTGTCTGTAGTTTCATTAACTATAAACTTTACATTATATCTTTTCCAGTTTGCAGCATCAGGGCTTAAGGTGGCATTGCCTATGACCGAGCCATCTGGTTTCATCAGCTCAACATATAGCTTAATCTGACTGCCAGAATGCTGGCGGGCTAAAACAGAAAAACTGTAAGTTTCTCCTTTTTTAATACCCATACCCCGGAATCCTTCATTAATCAATCCGTTGTAGCCCAAATTTGAATTGGTTAGTGTAATAAAGTGAGGATTTTCCGGTCTTTCAGCTGACCGGTCAATAACTTCTATCTTGCCATTTCCGTTATCTTTTTTTTTCTCGGTCCAACCGATTAAACTTGAGCCAAATTCAAATGAGCGATTTTTTACCAATTCTGCATATACACCGCCATCGGCCGCCATATTAATATCCTCAAAAAAGATCCCGTACATAGTAGGTTCCACATGGGCTTTAATATGGTTTGCTGCTACAGCAAAAACCTTTTCAGTTTTATTGCTTTGGCAAAATGCTGTTGTTAAAAATGCACCAGCAAAACAAACAGTTAAAATTATTTTTCTCATTTGTTAATGTGTTATTATGATACTACAGCCATTGGCTGGCTGCAACAAATTGTTTATTTCTAAAATTTATAAATGGTAAGCATGTATATTTTAACTCGCCATTTAGCAATACGGGGAAAAATGACTAATGAACAACAAAGCCGTTAATGCTATGAATTCATTGCTTTTCGTAATTGTAATGGGCTTAAAAACTTTAAGTTAATTAGTAATTGGCTTATTGATTGTTGCTTACAAATCAGTTACTAAGGTATAAAAATTTTATAATTGTAAAAAGAACACTTAAATATTTTTCTTTTTTACATTTCTATTACTAGCAAACCGTTGATGTATACCATATTACTTGATATAGCGTTATGAAAATTATTAAATTTGGAAATCTAAACTTACACGCATAATTTATAATAGATGATCAAATACGCCAAAGAAAGCCGGTTTATTCAGGCAGTAGATTGTATTGTTTTTGGATTTGATGGCGAAACTTTAAAAATTTTATTAATTCAACGTGGATTTGAACCTGAAAAAGGTAAGTGGAGTTTGATGGGAGGATTTGTAAAGGCAGGCGAAGACTTTGATCAGGCATCAAATAGAATACTTAAACAGTTAACCGGGTTAGACGGTATGTACCTGGAACAATTGAATACGTTCAGCCATCCCCAGCGGGATCCGATGGAAAGGACCATATCTACCGCATATTTTGCCTTAATTGATATTAATAAATATAAAATACAATTAAGTGATGACTATCATCCGGAATGGTTCTCCTTAAAACGTATGCCTAAGCTGATTTTTGATCATCAGCAAATGGTTGAATTGGCACTAAGACGTATCCGTTACAAAGCAGCGCTGCACCCTATCCTATTTGAACTGCTACCTAATAGATTTACTATTCCTCAACTGCAAAATTTGTATGAAAGTGTTTACAATACAACCATTGATAAAAGAAACTTCAGCAAAAGAGTATTGGCAACAGGTTTGTTAATTAAGCAGGAAGAAAAAGATAAATCTGGTTCAAAAAGAGGCGCCTATTATTATCACCTGAATATGCAAAAGTACTATGCTAAATTTCAGGCATTTTTAAATTTTATACCTAATCCAACCAATCTTATATTTTAAAAACACTTTAACAAGGCTTACTAAAAGACGAAAATTATGTTAAAGCAGCCTCGTTTATATGTTTTAACGGCTTTGGTATATGCTGAAAAATGCTGTATAAATAATTTACAGAATTTGGGCCTTTAATACTTTACTTAATGCGATATAAGCTACCTTTAAAATTTCGCCATTTATTGGCTACCAATTTTATTAAAAGTTATGAAGTCTTCGCGCTTTTTAGAGTACATCTACATTGATTATTATTCGTCTACTCCCAAGTATATTCAGCTTGCCAACTCCATTATCAAAAGCGTTAGGGAAGGCAAGTTAGTTGTTAACGAAACGCTGCCATCCATTAATGAGCTAAACTGCAATTTTGAAATATCACGTGACACTGCCGAAAAAGCTTATAAACATCTAAAATCAATCGGCTTGCTTGGTTCTGTACCGGGAAAGGGATATTATATAAAAAATACGGAAGCCGGACAGCAGTTTAAAGTTTTTTTAATATTTAATAAATTAAGTACACACAAAAAGTTAGTGTATGATGCCATTGTTGATGGCCTCGGGCATGAAGCAGCAATTGATTTTTATATATATAATAATGATTTCGAGTTTTTTAAAAAGTTGATTCAAAATAAAAGCGATGATTACACGCATTACGTAATTATACCCCACTTTATGGATGGCGGCGAAAATGTGCATGACATCATTAATACGCTGCCTAAGGAAAAGCTAATCATACTTGATAAACTGGTACCAGGCATAAAAGGCGATTTTGCCGCTGTATATGAAAATTTTGAAAAAGATATTTTCCTGGCTCTGGAAGAGGCGCTGCCACAGCTCAAAAAGTATCATACGTTAAAGATCATATTCCCTGAGTATTCTTATTTCCCGGGTGAAATCTTAAAAGGTTTCTTCAGCTTTTGCGTGCAGTATGCATTTACCTATAAAGTAGTTCATGACATACAGGAAGAGCCTATCAACAAAGGTGAGGTTTTCATCAATTTGATGGAAAACGACCTGGTAGTTTTAATTGAGCGAATCCTCGCTACTGAATTAAAGATAGGTAAAGATGTGGGTGTGATCTCCTACAACGAAACGCCTCTAAAAAAAATTATCCTGAATGGCTTAACAACCATATCAACAGATTTTGAGAAAATGGGAGAAATGACCGCCGACATTATTAAAAACGGCTCAACAGGTATGTATGAGGTGCCTTTTTATCTTACATTAAGATCGTCTTTATAAGATAAACCCTATTCAACTTAAGAATTAAATTTTATAGTGATCGTCAAAAAATCAGGATGCGTAATCCTGGCTAAACGCAGACTCCCTTTAGAGGCCCTGTTATGGCAAAAGCCTTTAAACAAATTCTAATTCATTTGGTTATTTTGATTGAAAGGATCAAAAGCATCCCTCAAACACCCCTCCCGGTTTCCCTGATTCACTATTACGCTCCAAAATGGCGACACCGTTCCAACTTTTTTGTCCATGCCATACCGCGTTATACCCCTGCATCGCGTATTGCATTTTCTGAAGTTTTTTCTGAAAAAGAATTAAAAAAATCTATAAAATTTGCGTAGTTAAATAACTACATAATAATGAATTTACGCAGAGATGTTTTTCAGGCAATTGCCGACCCGACCAGAAGAGCCATTTTGTTGTTAGTGGCTTCTCAATCAATGACAGCCGGAGTAATTGCGGCAAACTTTGACACAGCCAGACCAACAGTTTCAAAGCACTTACAAATACTCACCGAGTGCGAATTACTTGAACAAGAGCAAAACGGCAGGGAAATTTACTATCACATCAATGCAAAAAAAATGAAAGAAGTAGCCGACTTTATTGAACCTTTCCGCAAAATGTGGGATGACAGGTTTAATAAATTAGAAACAATAATGAAAAAATACAAATCAAAAAAATAAAATTATATGGAACAAAAAACAAAAATTAATGCCGAAGACGGCAAACAGGAATTAGTAATAACAAGGGAATTTGATTTGCCATTGGAATTACTTTTTAAAGCGTATGTAGAGCCCGAAATTGTTGAGCAATGGATGGGAACGAAAGTGCTGAAACTTGAAAATAAAAAGCACGGCAGTTGGCAATTTAAAACAACCGATGCTAAAGGAAATGTGGTATTTCAGGCCAATGGGGTAATCCATGAGTTTGTTCCGAACCGGAAAATCACACGGACATTTGAAATGGAGAATACGCCTTTTGGCGTCCAGCTTGAGTTATTAGAATTTGAACAACTTACTAACGGCACCAGCAAACTCAATATGCACGTAATATATGAATCGGTTGCACATAGAGACCAGGTGTTGCAGTTACCCTTTGCTCAAGGCATAAACATGGCACATAACCGATTGCAAGACATCGTAAGCAAATTAAAATAACACACCATGACAAAGAGAAATAAAATCATCTATTGGATTTCTACTATCTGGCTTGCATTAGGAATGGTATCAACCGGAGCTGTACAGTTATTCAAAGCGAAAACTGGAGCGGGAGGAGTAGAAAGTATTACACATTTGGGCTATCCTATTTATTTTCTAACAATAATAGGTGTTTGGAAAATTATGGGAGTTGTAGCGTTGCTTATTCCTAAATTTCCTTTACTAAAAGAATGGGCTTATGCGGGCTTTTTCTTTACCATGTCGGGAGCGGCAATTTCACATATCGCATCGGGTACCGTGAATGAGATATTTCCCTCGTTATTATTACTGATCCTGACCGTGGTATCTTGGTATTTCAGGCCTGTGGATAGAAAGATTATTTTAGTTAATTTTAATAAATGAAAAAGGATTTGTCACCAGAACAATGTGAAGAGCTGCTCAAAATATTGAAAACCCGTTTTGAGAAAAACATGAACCGCCATAAAGATCTTGAATGGGTTAAAGTACAAGCAAAACTGGAAGCTAATACTGAAAAGCTGTGGTCGCTCAATGAAATGGAAAGAACTGGCGGTGAACCGGATGTTGTAGGTTATGATAAAAAGACGGGCGAATACATTTTTTATGATTGTTCAGTGGAAAGTCCTAAAGACCGCAGAAGTCTTTGTTACGACCGGGAAGCGCATGAGGAAAGAATTTAAACCAGAAAATAACACTATTGATATGGCAGCTGCCATGGGTATTGAGCTTTTATCGGAAGAGCAATATCGGGAGTTGCAGAAACTTGGAAATTTTGATATGAAAACGTCGAGCTGGGTGAAAACACCTTCTGATATTAGAAAACTCGGAGGCGCCATTTTTGCTGATTACCGCTACGGCACTGTCTTCGTGTACCACAACGGTGCCGGCTCTTACTATGCCGCCAGAGGGTTTCGCGGCTCGCTAAAGGTCTAAATTTTGCACAAAATAACATACTATGACAAAGAGTGGAATGAATCCTAAGGTTGATTTTTATTTTAGTAAAGCCAAAAAGTGGCAGGAAGAACTGGAGCAATTGAGAATGATTACTCTTGACTGTGGGCTTACCGAAGAATTGAAGTGGGGTGTTCCTTGCTACTCGTTTCAGAAAAGTAACATAGTTTTAATACATGTGTTTAAAGAATACTGTGCGCTTTTGTTTTTCAAAGGTGCTTTGTTAAATAATGCCAATGGTATTCTGATCCAACAAACGGAGAATGTGCAGGCGGCGCGCCAGATTCGGTTCACCAGTGTCCGGGAAATAGTTGAGATGGAAACCATCCTGAAAGCCTATATTTATGAAGCCATTGAAGTGGAAAAAGCCGGTTTGAAAGTGGATCTTAAAAAGACTACAGAATTCACCATTCCTGAAGAGTTTCAAAATAAATTATCCGCCGAAGGCGGACACGCGTTGAAAGCCGCTTTTGATGCATTGACACCGGGACGACAAAGAGCATACTTGCTGCATTTTTCTGCGCCCAAACAATCCAAAACCCGGGAGTCAAGGGTTGAAAAATGTATGCAGCAAATTCTCAATGGAAAGGGATTAGATGATTAGTCCATTCGATGAGAAAAATAAATCAATGAAATACCTCCCCCATTGGTATCTATAATCCTGATTGTGGTATCGTGGTATTTCAGGCCTGCTGATAGAAAAATCATTTCAGTTAATCAATAAACATTCATCATATCCAAATACAGCGCAGCTCGTTATATTTCTTCAATAATTTGAAACCCCCAAGCAGGTAAGTTAATCAGCTCCATCCATCTATCCACGTAGTTCTGATGCGATGTACTATAACTTTACAGGATTTGATCTCAAAATACTCAAGAGCAACGACTTATAAAAACAACAAAAACTGTAAGTATTTAACTTACAGGCTTTATTTGGTATCGTCGGGATGGCAGGACGATTAATCCTTTCCGCAAATAACTATATCAATTGTTGATGGAGACTTTTTAGAACTACTCACTGTTTTACTCACATACTCTTTAACAGCGACTGAAACAAATTTAACGCTTTGTATTAAGTTACGCAACAATAACTTATATTAATTTTGATACTTAGAATCGAAATGTTAAGTTCAAAACCTTAGTCGTAGCTTTATCAGCATCAAATACTTATGGAGAACTTGAAGAGAATTGCCTTTTAAACTATTTGTTCGAGCCCAGTTTGGGACTTGCTCCACTTTCCATTGGGATTACGATCCATAATTACTAAGGTCCGAAAAGGAACATCTGGGCCAGTTTGGATTGCAATTAATCGATATCTTCTTCTACTCTCTTTCCTGAACTGTCAATTTGAAAAGCTTTTCCTTTTAAAGTGACTTTTGCCGAGTATCCATCATATGAATTCGCTTTATTATAAATTGCCGGTATTATTTCTTTGCCTCTGAAGTTTACAAAACCATATTTACCGTTCGCTTAACCACCGCCATGCTATGAGAAAAATCCTCAATTTCATCATATATAGCTGGAATAATAACTTTCCCATAACTGTTGATTAACCCTTTTATTCCTACCATGGCCAAGCCATTTTCATTCTGTTCCGGTTCTATCGAATCATATTTGAACGTAGAAATAGCTTTTCCTTCGGGGTTTATGAAACCAATTTTTTGTACTCCTGGGTTTCTAATTTCTTGGCGGCTTTTAGTTCATCCTTTAACGTAGCAATTTCCGCTTGTTGCTTTCTGATCTCTTCCTGCTGGTCGGCAATAATTTCGGGTAAGGTTCTTTGGGTATCCCACTGGTCTATTGAACGTAGGTACTTTTGAAAATGTAACAGCTTTTCCAATATCTCCATGTCCAGTGCATGGCTTGAATTAAATGGGTCTTTATTTTCAAGGTAGTTAATACGTCTTATAACGATCTGCCAAACAAAAGAAAAAAACTCCTGCTCGCCTTGCGGCTCCTTGCCTAAAAAATAATCGAGGTGATATAAGTAGTACGGCGCGTATTCAGGTTCAGGCAGCTCAAATAGTTTCTTTATGAAAAGGTTATCTTCATATCCATCTTTTAATCCGGTAAATACGCCAACATCATATCTGTGGGGATTAAGATCAAAAGATTCGTGCGGTTTGAAATATTTGTTGGGCATGATCTCGGTATTAATTTACATATTTACTCCAACGATGAAAAAATATTTTAGTTTTAACATTCCAAGTATTTGCTTCTTGGATTTTTAATTAGCAAATAGGTTTTAGATACTACCTTTCTTGATGCAAAAAGAAAAGTTATTGTAGTTTGATTATTCTAAAGCCCCCTTTAGGAGGTGTGAAATCTAAAAGTGGGCGTAATTACACATATAAATCAATTTTAGCATTAGTGATACGGTCCCGAAAACAAAAAATATCCTTTATTAAACGATCACGATGAAAATACCTCGGCTGTTTAAAATATTAAATCTGATCGCACTTTTGTTTATTTTAACCTTTAGCGCCTTTGCACAAAATAACTTTTTTAAACCTGATGCACAAAGAGATTCAGTTTGGGTCAGTCGGTCGTTAATAAACATTAATCAACAGGAAATTACGAATAAAGACACCAACAGGGTTACACATAAATGGGTAGGTGGAAAAGTTTTGTATTGTGCTGATGGTTCGCTAAAAGCGACTCAACTAATTGCGGCTCCTGATACTTTTAGCACCACCATACAATATTTTTATCAAGGTAAAATAATTCAACAGCGATTCAATTATACCGATTTATCAAATTATACAATAAACAAAATTTATCGCCTGCCAGATAAAAAACCGGCTTATCTTTTTTTACTTTCAAAAACGGAAAACGAACCTGATTACGAGCAGGATTGGTTAGCTGATTTTAATAAAGCAACCAACCCACCTAACGATACGAATCTTAAAGACATTAAAAAACTTACTTATATCGCCTTAGTTCTCAGGATGCAAAAAGACTCCCTGCTTGAAGTAGCATTTCCGCCATCAACAACTGATGATAATGATACCGCTACAGCATATACTGATCGTGCAGATAGTGTTAGTACTACAACACTTGCAGACACTAACTCGTTTGGATTTACCTCCTATATAAAACACACAGGGAAAAGTCTAAAACCTTTTTTAAAATATGATGCCTTAACATATAAACTTAGTTTTTTAGATGTTTCCTGTAAACATGAAGAAGACAACGGCGATTGTACACAACCCGTTTTAAGCGTTGAATCGGGTGTTTATCAATATAGAGACACATCATTTGTGTTAGCAACCGACACCACTTACTATTATCCTTCACTGGCTGAGCTTGATACAACCGTAGAGCACCGAAATTACAAGGCAAGAAAATATGTCATCAGGGCAAAAGCTGTTGAAGGCTATGAGGAGGGTTATGGAGGATATTTTTACTCAACATTAACCAAAACATATAAAATTGGCATGCAAACCCTAACGTCCTTTAATAACGAAGGGTGGGAAAAGATTGACTTAAAACCAGATTATCGTTTACAAAAAAACGCTTCTCTTATTTTACTTTTAGAAGATGAAACCAATGGCCATGGCCCCGGGATGTGTGGGTCGGCCTCGCATTTAGATTCTTATTTTTGGTTGGTTGATGGTAAGTCGTCAAAAAAGATTTTCACATTTTCAAGCGGGTCATGCAATTCTGACATAAGTTACTCCTTTACACGAAATGGAAAAGAGATTGAGGGCCAATTTTACATCACAGATCCTGCCGATAAAAACTATTTTGAGCTTGATAATTGCTATTGGGGAAATAATTCAACCTATGTCTTTGTATTTAGTGACAGCAAAACGTTGTTATTACGTAACTTTTACCTGCATTTTAACGTGTCGGATAAAAAGAATCCTGTGAGGTTGAAGTCAGGAAAACCATACAAGAAAAAAAATACAACTTCAAAATAAAGCAATTACCTCCAAAAGTTTATCAGATGTTTCGACGGTTGCTTAACATGGAAGCCAAACCTCCCGTGGATTATGAACGATAAGAATATTCACTTAGAATAAAATTATACTATTTCCCGCCTTGTATCCCCGCCTGTGCCCTAACTGGTCGAAGTTTAGCACAGCGTAACTTCGATCTTACAATGTATTAAGCTTTCAGCTTTTTACTCTAAAAGCCATATTTACTAAAAAATACAGCATAAAGTACATCAAATTGTTTTTTTGCAAAATATGTGACTGGTGCAAAAGCAAAAAAACCGCTCTGATTACTCAGAAGGGCTTTTTTTCCGTCGGGATGGCAGGATTACTATCCAACCACACACCAAAATAGGTCTGTCCAATGAACGGATTACTCTGTGTCACCTGGGATTCGGTCAAAAAAATCACCTACTTCACCAATTGCCGTCCTGGTGCATCTCAAAATAATATCTTGCAGGTCTGCGCCTGAACTATGCAGGGGGTCAATCGCTTTTACCAATTTTGTCCTCAAGGTAAAAAGTTCCGCTCTGTTAAATTTACTTGATTCTTTTACTAATTCGAGTTTCATTCGCTGCTCCTGTTGATCTTGTTTGGGATTAAATATTCCATTCAGTTGACTGCATTGGTCGCAGACGCCGTTTTTGTTTACCAGGGCACATCTGTTATCAAAAATGCTGGTCATCGTATCCCTCGAAAAGTTCAGGAGATGTTTTACAACGCCTTCCGTCTTCTCCAGGATTAGGCAAATTTCTTTGATTTGAAAATCATAAATATCTTTTAAGATCAGTGCTACCTGGTTTTCTATGGGTAAGGTTTTCGAGATGCAGGTGAAACAAAAATCGATGTGCTCTTTCATTTCATAGGCCCCGGCATTAGAGGTCTGGTGAACAACCCTGAACGACTGCTTGATCTCTTCGGTACCGACGGCTAAAATTGCGCCCTGATCCTGTGCATCAGCCGGCCATCTCTTTAATTTTCTTAAATGATCATAGGCCAGGTTAGTCGCTATTTTAAATACCCAGGTTTTGAGGGAAGAATCCTGGTTAAAGGTTGATATTTTGTCAAATGCCCTGATGAAGGTATCATGCGTCAGGTCATCCACTTCATTCCGATCGGCGAATAAACGGTAAAGGTATGTTTTCAATTGGTTTTGAAATTCGGCAAACAGTGTTTGGAACGAATTGATATCGCCGGCCAAAGCATTTTTAAGTATTTCTTCTCTTTCCATTTAATCGATTTTATATTAGGTAATAAAGGGGTTGAAGACTTTTGCAGAAAGACTGCAACCCGATAAATATATTATAATAAATTTAGTTTGCCGCTATCAACATCTACAACATGACTATTGAAAACTACCCCGTTTTCAGAAACAAGGAAGGCGGCTGTCTCGCCCAGTTGTTTCAATGTCGGCCCTGATTTCAGGATATTAAATCTTGTGTAGTTCTTAGTCATTTCTTCCCGGGAAATCCCTGCGAGTTCGGAAAAATCACTGATCATTCCCTGTATCTTACCTGTCTCCATCAAAGCACCGGAGCAAATGCAGATCGCCTTGATTCCATGCTGGCCAAACTCGGCAGCCATTACCCTCGTCAATCCTTCTATAGCCGCGCAGGCGGAGGCGAACCCTGCCATATTTGGGGTCTTAGTCCTCGACATAGATGCCGTCAACAGTAAGATGGTGCCCTCAGACCCGGATTGGATCATATGCCTTGCGGCGACCCTTGAAGTAAGGAACTGCGAACCACAGATCCTTTGCAAAGGATTCAGAAATTGCTCGAAAGTGGCAATCGTCGTAGGGGTGCCACTACCTGCATCTTTGTAATAACTCCCGATACCATTGAATACCATATCCAATTTTCCGTTCTCCGCAACCACCTTTTGTAAATAGCTGTCGATCTCGGTCTCGTTCAATGCGTCTACTTTGCCTGCTTCCGCTCGGCCGCCATTGGCTTCGATCTCCCTGGCCAAAACTTCTACAGCGTTAAGGTTAATTGCGGTGACATACACCTTTGCACCATGTTGGGCGAATGAACGGGCAACTGCTCCTGCAATTTCGCCAGATGCCGCAAATACCACGGCAACTTTGTCTTTTAAATTTTCCATTTTGTTAGTTTTTATCTTTTGACGGTTTACCCTCGCAAAACGATCGGGTTTTTGTAAAATAGTTTGAAATGGCAGCCCCCGGGACTACACAAACAGAATGCAGGTACACAAAAAATTTTCTGAAAGCATACATTATAAAAACAACCACGGTCATAGACCTCGAGATTTAAACCCGTATGGTAACCAGAAATAATTTTAAAAGCTGAGTATTGTCAATTTATATGTCCTCCGCCTGGACGCCGGTCATTATTATGTTGGGCAGGATTTTTCATCGGAAATTATATATGGTGTACAAAAGGGACATCATTGCAAACAATAGATTCAAACGTTGCCAGTTCTTTAACTTTTTGAAAGTATTGACCGATCTCCGGTTTTTTGCGGAATGCATCAATGTATTGCTGGCTTTCCCATTGGCCGTATAAAACCAATCGTTTAGCGTC
>JAQBOY010000111.1 GCA_028287805.1 Mucilaginibacter sp. | reverse complement strand
TCTAAAAAATGAAATTTGATGCCATAATTGGCAAATATCTTTGTGAAAATCCGGTATGAGCCGCCATACAAATCATTACCGGTAATCACTTCATCACCTGGCATTAATAGCTTCATAACGGCATCAGTAGCCCCCATTCCGCTGGAGAAAGCCAAACCAAACTGAGCATTTTCCAAAGCAGCCAGGCAACTTTCTAAAGCTTTTCGTGTTGGGTTAGTACCACGCGAGTATTCATAGCCCTTATTATCGCCCGGTGATTTTTGCCAATAGGTTGATGTCTGGTATATAGGCGTCATCACCGCCCCGGTTGTTGGATCGGGCTCCTGCCCTGCATGTATAGCTTTTGTTGCGAATTTCATTATGTTGTAAGTTGTGTGTGGTATATTGCAGGGAATAAGCTAATTGAAGGTGTAAAAATTCTTACAACTCATAACCTGCAACATACAACTAATTTAATACGCCCGTGCAAATAACACTCTCTGGCTTGAAGGCTTTCCGGTTAAAATACATTTACCTTCTTCCTGTTTATTGTTTAAAGGTATACAACGGATTGTAGCCTTAGTTTCATCTTTTATTCTTTGTTCGGTTTCGGGTGTACCATCCCAGTGTGCCGATAAAAATCCTGGTTGCTCATCAAGTAAACGTTTAAACTCTTCATAGTCGTTAACCTCGGTAGTGTTAGCTGTTTTAAAGGCTAATGCCTTTTGATATATATTTTGCTGAATTTCTTCCAGTAAATTTTCTATATGTTCAGCTAAACCATCCTGGTTTACGGTTTCCTTGGTTTTAGTATCTCTACGGGCGAGTTCAACAGTTCCGTTCTGCATATCACGGCTGCCAATAGCTACACGTAAAGGCACACCCTTTAACTCATATTCGGCAAACTTAGCGCCAGGGCGGTGTGTATCGCGTTTATCAAATTTTACAGATATATCCTTTGCCTTTAATGATTTTGTTAACGTGTTAACATAAGCGGTGATATTTTCCAGCTCTTCATCATGTTTATATATAGGCACAATAACCACCTGTATAGGCGCCAGTTTTGGCGGAAGCACCAAGCCTGCGTCATCTGAATGCGCCATAATCAAAGCACCAATTAACCGGGTTGATACACCCCATGAGGTAGCCCAAACATAATCAAGCTTATTTTCTTTGCTGGTAAATTTCACATCAAATGCTTTGGCAAAATTTTGCCCTAAAAAATGTGATGTACCCGCTTGCAGCGCTTTGCCATCCTGCATTAATGCTTCAATGCAATAAGTATCCAACGCACCGGCAAAACGTTCATTAGGGGTTTTTTTACCTTTTACTACCGGTAATGCCAGCCAGTTTTCCACAAAATCTGCATATACTTCCAGCATTTGCTCGGTTTCCGCAATAGCCTCTTCAGCCGTAGCATGGGCGGTATGGCCCTCCTGCCATAAAAATTCGGTTGTACGCAAAAACAAACGGGTCCGCATTTCCCAACGCACCACATTGGCCCATTGATTAACCAGGATAGGCAGATCACGATAGGATTGTATCCAGCCTTTATAGGTGTTCCATATAATTGTTTCGGAGGTGGGGCGAACAATCAGTTCTTCCTCCAGCTTGGCATCCTCATCAACAACAATATTACCGTTTCCATCATTTTTTAAACGGTAATGTGTTACAACGGCACATTCTTTAGCGAAGCCGTCCACATGGCTTGCTTCTTTTGAGAAAAAGGACTTGGGTATAAATAATGGGAAATAAGCATTGCTATGACCGGTTTCTTTAAACATCTTGTCTAACACGGCCTGCATTTTTTCCCATATGGAGTAACCATAAGGTTTAATGATCATACATCCTTTTACAGGTGAATATTCGGCCATATCGGCTTTTATCACCAGGTCATTATACCATTGTGAATAATCTTCATCTTTACTTACAACACCTTTGCTCATAAATTGTGGAATAGAATTTGACTGTTTAATTACTTATTATTGCGGTCAAATTTATAAATTTATACGTTATTAAATCTGAATAGCCAAACTTAACTTAAAATGAAAAGGAACCTCCTTAAAGGAATTGTTTTTATCAGTGCTATTGTACTGAGTTCCTGCTCTGCTCCAAATAAATTAACGGGTATAAAAAAAACCATCGTTAATGATGATGATGTGTATTATACACAAGCCAAAGCCGGCGATAAAATCGACTACATTGCTAATAACCAATATCAGCAAAATAGCGGTTACAATGGCGACGATGATTATTATTACTACGGTGATTATGCTTCACGTTTAAACCGTTTCAGTAGTTACTCTCCATTTGATTATAATGATGATTTTTATTACAGCTATGTACCTTATAGTAACGGGTTTGGTTCGGGTATGAGCTATGGTATAGATTATTATGGCAATAGTTATGGCTATGGTACAGGTTATGCAGCTAATCTGGGCTCCTCATTGTATGGCGAATATGTTTACTCGCCCTATGATTATGGTTATTCACCCTATTATATGGGCGGATATGATAATTTTGGCTATGGCAACATTTATTCAGCATATATTATGGGCGGCGGCGGTGCATCCTGGCATAATAAGCACAATACGGTCAGTAATGCAGGCTTTAATCCTGCCATGCGCGGAGTTAGAACAGATGCTTCTCCTGGTGTTACCAGAGTAGCCCCAAGAGCCGCTTATTATCCGGGTAATCCTGCAATAAACATTAACCGGGCTAATGGTTCTTTTAATGGTGCCACAAGAAACGGGGTTAGTGTTAACGGGATGAATAACAATCCAGCCGCACGACAGACAAGAGAAAGTTTCAGGCCACAACAACAACAACAACCTGTAACTCCACCTCCTTCTTATAATACTGGTTCAAGCAATAATTCAGGTGGCGGTGCTTCAAGTGGTGGCGGTGGCCGACCGGTTAGGCCATAATTAATGATCGGGAAAATATATGAAGTTTAAATATTTACTAACTATAATTGCTTTAGCAGCAATTAGCCAAAGCAGCTTTGCACAATATTCGCAGGATGCTATACGGTATTCAACTTTTCAAACCGGCACAACCTCGCGTGTAAAAGGTATAGGAAATGCAGGCACAGCAATAGGCGGTGACCTTAGCTCGGTTAACGGCAACCCTGCCGGCTTGGGCTTTTTCACTAAATCTGAACTTAGTATAACGCCTGAGTTTAATGGATCAAAGGTTAACTCTTCTTTTTTAGGACAATCAACCAGCGCTTCAAAAAACAGTGGAAACTTAAACAATGCTTCTATTGTTTTTTATTCCCGGCTAAATACTCAGCGTGGTCAGGATAAAACCAAAGGATGGTTAAGCCTTAATTTTGGTTTTGGTTACAGCCGGACAAATGATTACGGTGAAAATATTTACGCCGCTGGTAAAAACAATACAAGTTCCATAACTGATTACTACGCCAATTTAGCCAATAGCAATGGCATTCCCGACGGGTCATTACAAAGTTGGGCCTATAATCAAAATTTGATTGATCAGTACGGCGTTACCAATCCAACTTATCAAAGTAATACCCTGACAGGTGCTGCACAGTTAAACAATATCTCCAGGTCAGGGGGCCAATCAGAGTTTGACCTGTCAGTAGGCGCTAATCATAGTAACAGGCTATACCTGGGTTTAGGACTGGGGCTTACTAATTTGCAGTATAATTCAACCAATAATTTCACGGAAACCGGCATGGCTTCCATATTGGAAAACAATTCGCCGGTAACCAGGAATTATACTTCAACCTATTCACAGCTTCAAGACACAAAAGGATCAGGCGTTAATGTCAAATTTGGCGCTATATATAAGCTGCTTGAAAGTTTACGCATCGGCGCTGTAATAACCACCCCTACTTACTACAGCATTAATGATTCTTATAATGAAGGCTTATCAACAAATTTTAACGGCGGAGCCTCGTATCAAAATGGCCCTACCAATTATCCGTTAAGCTATTCTTTAAGAACACCTTTTAAATTTTCCGGCGGATTAGCCCTATTTATTAAACAATTTGGTTTTATAAGCGGTGATGTTGAATATGTTGATTACAGCACCACGCATTTAAGTAATGCTGAGGGCTATGACAGCTCTTTTGATAATAACAATATAAAAACCTTGTACCGTGCAGCCATTAATGCCCATGCAGGTGCGGAAGCGCGGTTAACCGGTAGTTTATTTCTACGGGGAGGATATGGTGTACAAGGCAGTCCGTTAAAACAAAACGGTAAATCAACACAAAGCATAAGCGGGGGCTTAGGCTACCATTTTGGAAGCTATTACATGGATGCTGCTTACATGCATGTAACTGGCTCGCAATTGTTAACGCCTTATGATGCTGGTAATTTAACACAAACTGCCAGTTTAAATAAAACAAATAATAATGTGTTCCTTACATTAGGCTACCGGTATTAATAAATTCTAAATCGCATAAAAAAAGACCTGCTCAAAATATAGCAGGTCTTTTTTCATTTTAAAGCAGTTGCATTAATCTTCATCAACAAATGAACGCAGCATCCAGGTGTTTTTTTCTTTGAATTGCATAAATCTGTTAATCATATCATTAGTACCATCATCATGGGCATTAGCGGTTATCTCTAATAACTCCCGCTCCATTTCAATTAATATAGCCATATCATCTATTAACGCTTCTACCATGTCGGTATCTTTTAAACCAATGGTATCTATTTCTTTAAGCTTTGATGTTTGAATATAATCGTTAAAAGTACTGTAAGGTGATTTATCTAAAGCCAGTATTCTCTCGGCCAATTCATCAATCGTAACCAAAGCCGCCGTATACAATTCTTCAAATTTAACATGAAGGGTAAAAAAGCTTTTCCCCTTTACATTCCAATGGCAGCCACGTAACTTTTGATAATGAATATGATAATTGGCCAGCAGATCATTCAGATGGTCAACAACAGGCTTTATTTCGCTTTCTTTTAAGCTTATATTTTGAGTTTCCATAATAATCTATATTTTAAAATAACAGTTATCGAATTGCTTTGTTTAGTAAAAACTAAACTATAGCCTATTAAAATAGCATATTTGCAAACTAAATGACAACGCTATTACCTTTCATCAATAAGCAATTTAACGGTACGATATGGCGAATGGAAATTGACAGCCTTAGCGAAACTGTTTTTGTTGAAATTAGAAATAGTGAAGAAAAAAAAGTTTCTTTCGGCTCGGTAAACCTTTTGAACGGGAACATAAACTTTGACGATTATACTACCCCCGAAAGATGGCTTACCGGAATTGAAACTGCCTATGATGGGGTATTGCTACTACATCATTATCTGGCGGAAACAAGTCCGGTACACAAAGGCCTTATTGCTGTTGATGCTGTAACTGCCCAAACTTTGTGGAGTAATTATACTTATGCATTTGACTATTTATCACTTAACGGGCCTTTGTTATACAATATGCAGATGCAGCCTAAAAAGTTATTCCTGGCAGATATTAAAACCGGGGCAACAAACAGGCCTCACCTGCCACAGGCCGACAAAGAGCTGGTAAACAGTATTGTTGCGCCACAGGCATTGCCCGTTACTTATTTAAAGCAACCGCTACCAATAGAGCCTTACGGAAATATGATGCATTATCTTGAATACAATAATTTCAGAATTGTATCTTTGCACTCCTTTACGGCTGACAGGCTGCAACAGCACTTGTATATTATGAATGATCATGAAATAGTATATAAAGATATATTGAATGATAATATACAAAAATTACAACCGGAGGCGTTTATACTACATAAAAACCAGTTAATTTACATCAAAAACAAGTCTAAATTAAAGGTTTTAAACTTTTAAATTATTGTATTATAACATTATGAAATTTAAGCAATTATTATTGTTAACCCCCCTATTAACACTTTCGGTATCCGTATTTGCTAATCCCATTGTTGACTCTGTAGGTTTTGAGAATTTAAATGGCAAAAAAGTTATCCTGCATAAACTTGATCCAAAAGATAATTATTTTTCAATAGGCAGGCGCTACAATGTAAAACCCAACGATATTATTCAATTTAATAACAACGCCCCTTTAAAAATCGGTAGTATTATTAAAGTACCTACTGAGCAGCCTTTTTTGCAATCAAACCCTAATCAAACCCGGGTACAACAACAAAACAAGCCTGCTGTACAACAACCACCCGTTAGCCAGCAACAACCACCTGTTAGCCAGCAGCAGATCACAGCACAGCAACTTATTCAAAAAACAGTCCCATCCAATAGTAATCAGGCTATAACTACACAGGATTACAAAGTATCAGCAGGAGAAACTTTATTCTCCATTGCCAAGCGCTTTAATTCAACTGTAGAAGATATAACCACTGTTAATGGATTAACCTCAACAACTCTTATCCCCGGCCAGCTATTAAAAGTAAGAACAGGTGTACCTGCACCAGTAGCCCCTCCCCATCCTGTTGTTAAGCGTGATTCAACATCCGTTTCTTTCCAGGATAGCAGTAACTATGAACGTCATTTATCTGCCAATCGCTTCGGATTATTTGAAAAAACAGAAAAAGGTGTGGCTACATGGATAGAAGACACCAGTCTTGATCCGAATAAAAAATTGGTGCTGCACCGCACTGCACCAATAGGCGCCGTTGTTAAAATAACTAACCCCATGACTAACCGCACAACTTTTGCCAAAGTTGTTGGCCGTATTTTAGATAACGAATCTACTAAAGACGTTTTGTTGATTATGACAAAAAATGTGGCCGAATCTATTGGCGCGTTAGATAAACGTATTCATGTAAATATTAGTTACGGCAGTCCTGCTAATGAATAAACCTTATATTATTGGTATTGCCGGCGGAAGCGGATCAGGTAAAACATTTTTCTTAAATCGTTTTCTCGATCATTTTACTGCTGATGAAGTTTGCCTGATATCGCAGGATGACTATTATATTCCTGTAGCGCATAACATGACGGCTGAAGAAAACAAGCTATACAATTTTGACCTGCCCGCTACAGTAGATCACCAGCATTTTGAGGAGGATGTTAACAAGCTGTTAAACCAGCAAGTTATTTACAAAAAAGAATACACCTTCAATAATCCAAGTGTAATACCCAAAACATTGGAAATTAAACCTGCGCCTATATTGATTGTTGAAGGCTTATTTATTTTACACTTCAGAGGAATAGCTGAATTAATGGATATGAAGATATTTATTGACTCAGACGAAGATATTGCACTTCAGCGGCGACTGAAACGCGACCTGATTGAACGCGGATACTCTAATGATGATGTACTATATAAATGGATAAATCATGTTGTACCAGCTTACAAAGAGTTTTTACTACCCTATAAAAATGAATGCCACCAGGTGATCGTCAATAATGGCCATACCGCCGAAGATATTTTAAAAATCACCGAACAAATATCAAAGGAATTAAGGGAAAAGGTCTTAAATTAGTAGTAGACATAGTACTGTTATCAAAATAAAAAAGCGTCATTGCGAGGTACGAAGCAATCTCTAATGAGACAGGCTTAGCTTTAAAAAATAAAAAAGCGTCATTGCAAGGTACGAAGCAATCTCTACACAGGACAATCAAAAACAAAAAATCGTCATTGCGAGGAACGAAGCAATCTCTACACAGGACAATCAAAACAAAAAATCGTCATTGCGAGGAACAAAGCAATCTCTACACAGGACAATCAAAAACAAAAAATCGTCATTGCAAGGCATGAAGTAATCTCTACACAGGACAATCAAAAACAAAAAAATCGTCATTGCGAGGAACGAAGCAATCTCTACGAATGCAAATCGGACGTATTATCTCACCACCTGTCTCATTAGAGATTGCTTCGTTCCTCGCAATGACGACAATATATTTAATGACGACAATATTCCCGAAATGACGATAATTTATTAACTATATCGCCATTTCCGGTATCTCACCCTCAATAACCAGTTTTCCGGCTGTAGCGTTTTTTATTTCTTCAACACTTATTCCGGGGGCGCGTTCTAATAATTTAAATCCTCCGCCGGGCAATATATCCAGCACAGCCAATTCGGTGACTATCTTTTTTACACAATTTACTCCGGTAAGCGGCAAGGTACATTTGGGCAACAGCTTGGATTCACCCGCTTTGTTTACGTGCTGCATGGCTACAATAATATTATCTGCTGATGCTACCAGGTCCATCGCTCCTCCCATCCCTTTTACCATTTTACCGGGAATTTTCCAGTTGGCGATATCTCCGTTCTCTGATACTTCCATTGCGCCTAAAATAGTCAGATTCACCTTTTTTGCCCGTATCATCCCAAAGCTCATTGCCGAATCAAATATGGCCGAGCCGGGTAGCATCGTAATCGTTTGTTTGCCTGCATTAATGGTATCCGCATCTTCCTCACCTTCAAAAGGGAATGGCCCCATTCCTAATAAGCCATTTTCTGATTGCAATACCACATCAATATTTTCAGGAATATAATTAGCTACAAGCGTAGGAATACCTATCCCCAGGTTAACATAGTAACCGTCCTTTATCTCTTTAGCTATTCGCTTTGCTATTCCTATTTTATCTAACATTTTTACAAATTGTAAAAGTCATATGAATTACTCAACTCCTTTTTCCTCAACAATCTTTTTTTCAATCCTCTTATCCGGAATAAACCATATACAGGCAACACCAATGTAAAGAATGAAACTAATATAAGTGTTAACCCAGGACAATTCTATGGCTATACTATAGATCAAAACAGATATTTTTCCTTTCTTGTCATTTCCTAATGCAGTGGCCAGCACAGAATTTTTCCCTTCATGCCTGATCAGGATAAAAACAAGAATACTATAAGCTACACCATTCATCAATAACAATAATCCATACAGCGCAATAGGCCACGGACTTGAAAAATGATTTTCGCCCATCCATGCGGTAACAAAGGGAATTAACGACAGCCAGAACAACAAATGCAGGTTTGCCCAAAGAATTGGGCCGTTGATTGAACGAACCACCTTCATCATGTGGTGATGATTATTCCAGTAAATACCAACGTAAATAAAACTGAGAATATAATTGATAAAAACCGGTATAACCGGTTTTAAATCTTCTATATCATGTCCTGAAGGCGCTTTCAATTCTAAAACCATAATAGTGATGATGATGGCGATAACACCATCACTAAATGCTTCCATGCGGGTTTTATCCATATTTACCAATCTGGCAGACAATTTGGATTTCAATTAATGTTTAACAAAAAATATCGGCAGAAATATCGCCCTCTGCTTAATTTACTCTATATCAGAAATCAGAATAGCTAACCGGGTGCAGAAAAACATCGTCGTTTTTTTGAACGTTATGCTGATATTCTGGTCTGCCCGAAAGCTGTTTCCATTCCGCATCAGCTGAGAATGCTTTCCAATGATCGTCCCGGTCCTGTTTGTTATTAAAGGTGGTCATATACATCAGGTTTGGCATGCGGCTGCCGGCTATCACATCCGCATAAAACACCGCGTTAAAGTTCAGCCTTTTAAACAGGGGGATTTCACCTCCTTCATTAAACATTTTCACCTTGTTGATGTGGTATTTCTCTGTCGCGCTCTCATAACTGCGCAATTCATAAACCCTGTCTGCTTTATTGCCTGTAAGATTGGGTAAAGCCGGTGCAATCATATTAGGGAATGCCTTTAAAATAATGGTTTCTATACGGGTATAAGGCTGATTATTATACAAAGCATCCAGGTAATCCTTTCCGTCACTTAAATATTGCTCATCCTTCATCAGTTTCTGGTCGGCATTTTCCAGTTTATCCCAGGTAGAGAACGGAATAAATACATATATTTTACGGTCAGCGGTATCCACAGTAACAGGTTTAAAAACCCCTACATTTTTTACGCCTATTTTATGCAAAGCAGGCAAATAAGCATTTTGCAGGTAGTGGTCTACCCTTTCTTCCTGGGCGCTGGTTTTTAAATGATAAACTTTGATCTCGTAATAATATCTATCAGCGGCTTTAACAGTTATAGCTGCAAAAAAGCACACCATAAATACACCAACACCAATAACAGGATGGAAACAGTTTTTAAAGGATTTTTTCATAATTATAAAATAGATTAATAAAATTGGTTAATATTTTAAACGCGGTAAACTTACAATCAATAATACAAAAATAGCAGTTACTAATTTTAATAAATTCGCATCAACTCCAATATTTAATGTTATTGCCAGTACCATTTGAAATATGATAGCGCCCCCCAATACCAAACTAAGGCTTAACCATACCGAAGTAATGTTGAGCCAGATAATTAGCGTTTCGGCAATAATAACCGAGCCTAATCCAACTATCACAATACCAATACCCATACTGATATCAGCAAAACCTTCAAATTGGGTAATCAGGTAACCGCTTACAGCGGTTAAAGCATTAGCTAAGGCAAGCCCAATGATCTTCATCCTATCCGTATTAACCCCTAAGGCCCGTATCATAGATTCGCTGTTTCCGGTGGCCCGCATAGCAATACCAAAATCTGTTTTTAATAAATAACCTATTAACAGCGTAATGATCAACACAAAAATTACGATGATCAACAATGTATTTTGATTGGGGTTACTTAAAATATTCAATAGGGTAAAAAGTGATGAGGTATTGATCAGCGGCAGATCAGAACGGCCCATTAAAGTTAAATTAACTGAATAAAGTGCCGTCATTACCAATATACCGGCAAGTAAAGGGTTTACCTTTAGCTTAGTATGAATAATACCTGTTAAGGCCCCGGCCACTCCGCCTGCCAAAATAACTACAGGCAAAATAAGGTAGCCGGGTAAATGCTTTATCAGCATAATAGCTGTAATTGCCCCGCCTAAAGTATAGCTGCCATCGGTAGTAATATCAGGTATATTAAATATCTTCATGGATATATAAATACCTAACGCTATGCCCGAAAAACAA
The DNA here is from genome assembly GCA_028287805.1 of Mucilaginibacter sp. Lineage (GTDB taxonomy): Bacteria > Bacteroidota > Bacteroidia > Sphingobacteriales > Sphingobacteriaceae > Mucilaginibacter. The sequence goes on along the minus strand of JAQBOY010000111.1, from coordinate 2,668 downwards.
AGCCCCTGCAACAAGGCCGTAAGGTAAAAATCCATTATTTTACAGCTTCAAAATTTGATGGTATACTAATATGATACTTTTTTACAGCAGCAGGATTATATACCCGCTTCCTGATCTTTACCATTTCCGGTTTTAGTCCGTCGGTTTTATGTGTTTTTAAAAATTGCGCGGCCTGTTCCCCTGCCTGGTATCCCCATTGATAAATATCGGCGCCAAAAGCGGCTACAGCGCCCCGTTGCACCAAACCGGCCTCGCTGGTAAATATGGGCACATTTTTTTGATTGCAATTTTTCAATATGGTTTCAAAAGAGGCGAACACTGTATTATCAGGATTAGCAAAAAAAGCGTCAATGTTTTTATCTAATAAAGATTGCGTTACCAATTGCGCGTCGGCCGATGAATTGAGCGGTAAGGCTATCAAGGTGATATTTAACTGGTTTGCCAATGTCCTGATCCGCTCCACCGCGTCGGCTGATTGGGGTTCTGACTGGTTATAGATCATACCGATCACCAGCTTTCCTGATTTTGGTTTTAACAATTTAGGGATAATGGAAAAAGAAGTGTCAATATAATTCAGGTCCTCAACAGCTCCAAACAAATTTGATGGCGCCTTGCCGTTTGCATCCAGCACTTTCATCCGTTCGGGCGTTGGCGAAACCATCTCGAAAATAGGGATTGTCTTCGTTTTTTGAACAGCGGTTACCGAGGATAGCGTTGTACAGGTAGCTAACAGGTTAACCGGCTCTGAAACAAAATAGTTTACAATTTGAGTTAAAGTAGGGATGCTGCCCTGGGCGTTTCGATATTCAATTTTTATATTATTTTGAGCTTCGCTAAAGCCATTTTTCTTTAAGGCATCAACAAAGCCAATCCTTGCCTGTGCAATGGTAGCATCTTCAAATGCATCCACAAAACCAATAACGGGCACATTGTTTTTAGCGCCGGTATGACAAGATAGAAGGGAAATTAATAGAAAGACTGCTGGTAAATACTTGAGTAGCTTCATCCGACTAAGTTAAATAAACGAGGCGAAAAGCGGAAAGATAAGATGATAGTGATGATATAAATTTACTCCCGCATATAACTATATGAGCCAAACAGGATAAAATGATTGTCAAACTTTTTTCATCAGCACCCGTTAAGTCCTTTATTATAAAAGATACCCTTATAATTGGGAAATGTAATTATATCATACTTTTGTAAAGAGCATGATACACCGGATCATCATATACCTTACGTGCTGTTATTTTTTAGCAGGTAGCCTTATATTGCCGTTAGGTGATTTTTCGCTGATGAAAGATTTACCGCAAATGTATCGCTCCTACGAAAAACTGGCCACGCCAGACGAATTGGGTCTGATTGATTTTGTAGGTGATTACCTGATGGGCGGAAAGACAATTTTAGGCCATAATAAAAAAGATGCTCCCGAAACCGCAAAATCAAATGTTCAATTTCAGCATGCGCAAAGTTTTTGCAGTATCCTGAACATTCATTTTCAAAGTACAAACATAACCGTTGCAAATGATGCTATAATTCATCCCGATATCTCTATACCCGTTAACACATCTGAATTTCACCCGGAATTATTCAGGCCCCCGTTAACTACGCTTAGCTAAACTACCACCCAATTTATTAACGCTTCAATATCGTTGAAGCATTCGTATTTAATTTGACTATGTTTAAACATGGTCTCTATAACTTTTTCATGAAATTCTATCTATTCATACTCGCCTTACTGGCTTATCATATTACTTGTGCCCAAAACACTTTTAAAGCAGTTATAAAGGACGATAAAACCAAACAAGCACTACCGGGAGCGATAGCAACGCTCACTGCGTTAAACCAGGGAGCGACGGCAAATGAAACCGGACAAATTACGATAACCAATATTCCCAACGGAAAATTTGAAATAAAATTCAGTCTTGTAGGTTACCTCCAACAAGATAAAAGCATTACTTTTCCGCTTAAAAATCCTGATGATATACTGGAAATCTATTTAGAACCACAATCCGGTGAACTGGCAGAAGTAACCGTACAAACAACCCGAACCAATCAAAACATAAAGGATATACCGACAAGGATTGAAGTATTATCCATGGAAGAGCTGGACGAAAAAGGAACGATGAGGCCGGGGGATATTAAGATGCTGTTGGGTGAAACAACGGGTATTATGACACAGCAAACATCGGCCGTGAGTGGTACGGCTAACTTTCGCATTCAAGGTTTGGATAGTCGTTATACCCAGCTTTTACAGGATGGAATGCCCATGTACCAGGGATTTTCGGGTGGCTTAAGCCTGATGCAGGTATCGCCGTTAAATTTAAAACAGGTTGAATTTATTAAGGGATCTGCATCTACATTATATGGAGGCGGTGCAATAGCCGGTTTGGTAAACCTGATCAGCAAAATCCCGGAAGCAAAACCAGAGCTCACTTTTTTATTAAATGGCAACAGCGCTAAGGGCGTTGATGCAAGCGGCTATTATTCTCAAAAATGGCAGCACGCAGGCACTACAGTATTTACCTCTTATAACTATAATGATGCTTACTCACCAGCCAATACTGTATTTACTGCTATACCAAAAACAAACCGTTTCACTGTTAACCCAAAGCTGTTTTTGTATTTAGATGATAAAAATACAGGATGGGTTGGCGTCAATGCAACTTAT
>JAQBOY010000072.1 GCA_028287805.1 Mucilaginibacter sp. | reverse complement strand
TCGCTATGCACCTGTTGTCCGTTAATGTCCTGATAAAGCCCTGTAATCATAACAGTTACAGGTTTATTATCAACATAAACATTATGAACTAAAGGGAAAATAAAAAGTGCAAACAGCGCCAGGCTGGCCAGCAACAGGTAAATGCTTTGTATGCGTTGTAACATTTTATGTAATTTATAGGAGCAAAGATAATTTTTTTAGTTATTGATAATTGATTTATTAGCTGTTATAATAGTTGATATATTAATGTGTAGATTTATAAGTTTTTTATGTTATTTAATTATGGACAATCCTCTGCTCGACCCTCTGTCACCTAAAGATGTAAAGTTTGAAAACAATCATCTTAAAAAAATTTTTTTGGAACATTTAAATAGTATTTATTTTGGCAAGCATCATTTGCTGAATTTTTTAAAGGAAGTTGAAGAAATTGCCTCTTTACAACAATTAAAACAGGCTATTGAAGAATGCCTTAATGATACTAATACCCAAATATTGCAGATGGATGATGTTTATAAAACCTTAAATAAAGACCCATCTAAAACAAGTGTGTTAGGCATAAAAGCCATAACGCTTGAAGCTTATCTGTCGGTTATTAAATCGGGTAAAACCCCGGTTGAGCGGGATGTATTTATACTTTTTTATTTACAGATAATTGAAGGAATAGAAGTAACTTATTTTAAAGTGTTAAAAAATCTGGCCAAGGCTATTGGGTATAATAACAACTTCATAGATCAGCCTTATGACACTGCTGTTGAGAATAAAGTGCTATTTGAGTCAATCTATAAAGAGTATATTAATTAGGGTTTCAGGTTGAAGGGTTTATAATATTAAAACAAATAACTTTTACAACTCTTCAACACCTGCTATCATTACAACTTTGACTTTACAACTTTACAACTAACTTTGCTTCGTGACCAATAAGCATCGCTTTTTTATTGAACTGGCCTATGATGGCACTAATTATCATGGCTGGCAAACACAGCATAATGCGTTAAGTGTACAGGAAGTACTAAATAAATGTTTATCAACTGTTTTAAGAGAGTCAATTGAAACATTAGGCTGCGGGCGTACGGATACGGGTGTACATGCCCGGCAATTCTTTGCTCATTTTGATGCAGCTCAATTCATAGTTCATGAAAATTTATTAAGAAGCATAAATTCTATCTTACCTGATGATATTGCAGTAAAAAGGATAATTCCGGTTTCTGCCGATGCGCATGCAAGGTTTGACGCGACTTTGCGGTCATACGAATACCACATCCATTTTGAAAAGAACCCGTTTAAAACGGGTTATTCCTGGCAAGTGCGGGATGAGCCGGATAAGGCATTAATGAATCTGGCTGCGAAGATCATAATGGAGTATACTGATTTTAGCTGTTTCAGTAAATCAAATACACAGGTTAAAACCAATAATTGCAAAATAACCAAAGCTGAATGGGTGCAAAAAGATAACGCGATAGTTTTTCAAATATCGGCCGACCGTTTCCTGCGCAATATGGTACGTGCCATAGTAGGTACTTTATTAATGGTTGGCCACAAAGAAATATCACCTGAAGCTATTCGTAATATTATTGAAAGCAAAAACCGCAGCAATGCCGGAACATCTGTGCCCGCCTGCGGGTTGTATTTAACGGAGGTGAGGTATAATTTCATAGAAGTATCAAGTATTAAGTAGCCAGTATCAAGATAAAATTTTATCGATATTTGCAAATGCTATCATAGATATAGCTACTTTATACTAATTACAATATACTAACAAAAAAATGTCAGAAGTAACCGGAAAAGCATTTGACTGGAAACTGTTAAAGCGGGTGATGCACTATGTTAAACCGTACAATACTACGTTTATTATAGCCGCGTTTTTAACCGTTTTTTTAGCGGCAAGTGCGTTGGTGCAGCCAATACTGATCCAGAAAACACTGGATGATTATATCCTGGTTGATAATTATGGCGGCCTGCTTTTTATGGTGGAGCTAATGATAGGTCAGCTGATCATTCAAACTGTAGCGCAGTATTATCAAACTTATTTAACCAACGCCCTGGGCCAGTCGGTTATTCGCGATTTGCGGATAGATATATTTAACCATATCACCAGCCTGCGTTTAAAATATTTTGACCGTACGCCCATAGGTATGCTCATTACCCGCACCGTATCTGATCTGGAAACTATTGCTGATATTTTCTCGGAAGGCTTAATATCCATTATGGGTGATATGCTGCTGGTAATAGCTGTAATTGCTTATATGCTGATACAGGATTGGAAGCTGGCGTTAATTACTTTGATACCTATGCCCTTCCTGTTTGCCTCTACTTATGTGTTTAAGGAAGCTATTAAATCATCCTTTCAGGAAGTGCGCACTCAAGTGGCGCAGTTAAATACTTTTTTAGCCGAACATATTTCTGGTATCAGCATTATTCAAAATTTTGCCCGCGAAGACCAGGAGATGCGCAAGTTTAAAGCGGTTAATTTAAAATACCGCGATGCCAATATCCGCTCAAACTGGTACTACTCTATATTTTTTCCCGTAGTTGAAATTTTATTCGCTATCTGCATCGGCCTGCTGGTATGGTACGGTTGTAAACGGATATTGACAGATCTGCAACTGGCCGGACTTTCAGCATCGGGTAAAGGCGTAACACCGGGCACTATACTTGAATTTATTGTTTTGCTGAATATACTTTTCAGGCCAATACGGCAGCTGGCTGATAAATTTAATACCCTGCAAATGGGTATGGTAGGCGCCGACAGGATATTTAAAGTTTTAGATACTGATGAGATAGCTATCAACAACGGTAAACTAAAACCAGCCAAAATAGAAGGCGATATTGAATTTAAGGACGTTTGGTTTGCCTACAATGACGAAAACTGGGTATTAAAGGATATTAATTTCCATGTAAAACCTGGCGAAACGCTGGCGCTGGTTGGAGCTACCGGTGCAGGTAAATCGTCAACAATAAATATTTTGAACCGCTTTTATGAAATTGGTAAGGGCAGCGTTAAAATTGACGGACAGGACATCAGAGATTACGATGTAGATTATCTGCGCTCACAGATTGCTACGGTTATACAGGATGTTTTTTTGTTTACAGACACTATTGCTAACAATATCAGCCTGAATAATGAAAGTATTACCCGCGAACAAATTATAGCAGCAGCTAAAGATGTAGGCGCACATGAGTTTATTGAGCGCTTACCGGGTGGTTATGATTATAATGTGATGGAAAGGGGCTCAACCCTTTCTGCCGGGCAATCGCAATTAATATCCTTTATACGGGCACTGGTTTACAACCCGTCTATCCTGGTTCTGGATGAGGCAACTTCATCTGTTGATACAGAAACTGAAATACTTATACAAAACGCTATTAATAAGCTAATGCAAGGCCGAACAGCTATTGTAATTGCACACCGATTATCCACAATACAAAATGCGGATAAAATCCTCGTGCTCGATCATGGTGAAATAAAAGAGTCAGGTACGCACCAGGAACTGTTGCGAATTGAAAATGGCTATTACCGCAAGTTGTATGACTTGCAGTTTAATTCAGCAGGTATCTCCCGTTAGTTATTGGGCATTTACCTTTTTAATGCCTAATGACAAATTAAGCATTAGGTGCTTTCTTTACCGGCTCAACTGGTTGCTCTTCATTTTCATGCTTTTTGGCAATATCGCCGCCATGTGGATTATCAGCATTATATTCCTTATCAGAACTTCTTAGCTTACTTTTACCGCCATTGTCATCCGGCCTTTTTGTAGGTGTATCAGCTGGCGATGGTTTATCTTTTGAATTTGCAGGCTTTGTCATGCTATAATAACAGGTGATATTGTGTTTTGTTTAGCTGCCTGAACTATGATTGTAAGGATTAGAGATTGCCTTTTAATAAAAATCATGTCATCCTCTAATCCTGTAAATCATAATTCCCACAATAATCAACGTTAAATTTTGTTAAAGGCTACGGGTTTAATTTGCTCAGATAACAATAATAACAGATAAACTTTTACCTTTAGGTCAGGTTTCTTAATTTCGCAAAAACTAATAGGCTGTTATGGAAGAATTTGAAGCAAGCGAGTCGGCAAAAAAAACCAAGACCATTTACATTTCAACTGTATTTGGCATAGCAATGGTTTTATTGATGATAGGCTTACTGGGGTTAATATTGGTACATGTCAATAATTTGTCTCGCTATGTAAAGGAAAATATTGTATTAAATATTTTTGTGGATGACGCTGCTCATGAAACAGATGTACTACAGTTACAAAAACAACTGGAAGCTAACCCTATGGTAAAACAAACACAGTATGTAAGTAAGGAACTGGCTGCACGTAATTTGCAAAAAGACCTGGGCGAAGATTTTGTGAAGTTTTTAGGGTATAACCCCCTGTCGCAATCATTAGATGTTTACTTAAATGCCGAATTTGCCAATAATACAGATATTACAAAGTTCAAAAATCAGCTGTTAAAAAACCCTTTGGTAAAAGAGGTTAAATACCAACAATCGCTGGTTGACCAAATGAACCAGAACTTAACCTCTATTAGTTTAATCATATTAGCTTTTGCCGCCATATTTGTAGTGGTATCGGTGGCATTGATTAATAATACCATTGGGCTGGCAATATATTCGCAGCGTTTTTTAATCAAATCCATGCAATTGGTAGGCGCTACAAAAGGGTTTATCCGCAAACCATTTTTACTATATGGTATATGGCACGGCCTTTTAGGCGCATTAATAGCAATCATCATTTTAATGGGAACACTATATTTGGCCGTACAACAAATACCCGACCTGATCATACTGCAAAATTACACCGAATTTGGAATTGTGTTTTTATGCGTAATAGGTCTTGGTGTTTTTATTTCGGCATTTAGCACTTACCTGGCGGTGAATAAGTTTTTGCGTTTAAAAATATATAACCTGTACCGGTAATAAGCAAAAAGTAAAAGCCAATCAATAATTCAATAATCAGTTATTCAAAATTTAAAACATGGCACTAAAAAATAAATCTGCTGATCAAAAATCATCAGCAAAATCAACCGATACCCAACCGGTGAAGTTTATATTCGATAAAAGCAATTACCGCTGGTTCATTATCAGTATAGCTGTTGTTGCATTTGGCTTTATATTAATGTCAGGCACAACCGATATTTACAGTAATACCAAAATCATTTTGGCTCCCATAGTAGTTTTAACCGGCTTTGCTATCGGTTTTTTTGCAATTTTAAAAAAACCGGAAACTAAGTAATTTGTTAGGTGTCATAGTTTATGATTGTGCATCCATACTTATAATTTTTATACATTTTACATCTATTCAACCTAATGAATATCATACATGTTATTGTCCTGGCCATTATTGAAGGGCTAACGGAGTTTTTGCCAGTATCATCAACCGGGCATTTAGTTGTTGCCAGCTCATTAATGGGCATTAGCAAAGACGAATTTGTGAAGCTGTTTGAAATAGTTATCCAGTTAGGCGCTATCCTGGCAGTGGTAGTGCTTTATTTTAAACGCTTTATTCGTTCTATTGATTTTTATGTGAAGCTGATTATAGGTGTAATACCTGCTGTTATTTTTGGCTTGCTGCTAAAAAAGAAAATAGATATCCTTTTAGAAAGCCCGCTGGTGGTAGCTGTCGCCTTTTTGCTTGGCGGTATTATCTTACTGTTTGTTGATGACTGGTTCAATAAACCGGTTATTGATGATGAAAAGAAAATTAATCATATCACCGCGCTTAAAATTGGTTTTTTTCAATGTTTAGCTATGATACCAGGTGTTTCGCGCTCGGCTGCATCCATTGTAGGTGGTATGTCGCAAAAGCTAAGCCGTACGGCAGCCGCCGAGTTCTCTTTCTTTTTAGCTGTACCAACCATGTTTGGCGCTACCTTGAAGGACCTGTATGATTTTTATAAACACGGCAATTTTTCGGGGGCTGAAATTAACCAGGATATTAAATACTTAATAATTGGCAGTGTTATCGCCTTTATAGTTGCCCTGCTCGCTATTCGCAGCTTTATTACTTTTTTAGAGAAAAAAGGTTTTAAGCTATTTGGCTGGTACCGTATTTTGGCAGGCATAATTATTATTATTTTATATTATACCGGGAATGCTTTACATACGGTTTAGTGATATAATCACAAAATGAACCAAATGAAATAGACGGGAATTGGCTTATAAGAGTTAATGTCTCTAATAAAATAAGAAAAGGTGCTTTTTTGAAGCACCTTTTCTTATTTTGAATCATTTTTTTGTATAATACTGAAATTTTTTCCATTATTTCTTTTTTTATGGTATTATTGATATTAATTGAAACAATTAATACGCACTAATTAAGAATTAATGAAAAAACTATCTACTTATTCTTTTCGCAGCGGCAAATTGACAAGAATTTGCTTGTTATTTTGTCTGATTGTTATGTTGCCCATCATATTGAAGGCACAATCAGCAACTATTAGTCCGGATAAACTGGCTGATCTTAAAAAGGAGTTAATAACAGAAATAAATAAAGAACAAAAATCTACCCAGCAAATGGTGGATATGGTTTTTAGTTTTGGTGAGCTGGGTTTTCAGGAGTATGAAACATCAAAATATCTTACTGATATTCTAAAAAAGAACGGATTTACCGTACAGCAGGGTATATCAGGTATTCCAACAGCCTGGGTAGCTACCTGGGGTTCAGGCAAACCGGTTATTGCTATTGGGAGCGATTTGGATTGTATCCCTAAAGCATCTCAAAAACCCGGAGTTGCTTACCATGATCCAATAATTGAAGGTGCGCCTGGGCATGGGGAAGGCCATAATTCCGGTCAGCCACTCAATATTACGGCTATACTCGCATTAAAAAAAATAATGATGCGCGAAAAAATATCCGGCACCTTAATGTTATGGCCGGGCGTAGCCGAAGAGTTGTTGGGCAGTAAGGCTTATTACATCCGCGATGGTTATTTTAAAGATGTTGATGCCTGTATCTTTACCCACGTTGGCAGTAACCTTGACGTTGGCTATGGTGAAAGCAACTCTAGCGGGATGGTATCAGTTAGATATAATTTTAGCGGGCAGGCGGCACATGCCGCTGGTGCACCGTGGCGTGGCAGAAGCGCCCTTGACGCGGTTGAATTAATGGATATAGGGTGGAATTATCATCGTGAACATATGGAACCCGCTCAAAGATCGCACTATGTAATTACAGATGGCGGCGACCAGCCAAATGTTGTACCTTCAAAGGCAGCAGTATGGTATTATTTCCGCGAAATGTCTTATCCAAAAATTAAGGAAATGTGGGAGTTTGGAGACAAAATAGCCCAGGGAGCTACCTTAATGACCAATACCACCTATACATCAGAATTATTAGGCAGTGCATGGCCCGGATATTTCAATAAGCCCATTGCCGAAGCCATGTATGAAAATATTAAAGCGGTTGGTTTACCGGAATGGAGTGAAGCCGATCAAACTTTGGCTCACGCTGTGCAAAAAGAAATGAAATCAACTAAAGTAAACGGCTTGGATACCAAGGTTGATTCTATCCGTACACCTGTAAAAAATTCTATGGGTGGTGGGTCTGATGATATTGCAGATATTTCATGGAATGTACCTACGGTTGTATTAAACTATCCTTCAAATATTCCGGGGTTACCAGGCCATCATTGGGCAAATGCCATATCTATGGCAACACCCATTGCGCACAAGGGCGTAACCGCAGGTGCCAAAGTTGAAGCATTAACTTTACTGGATCTGCTGGTAAAACCTGAAATTATTAAAAACGCATGGTCTTATTTTACTGATGTGCAAACCAAAGAGATTAAGTATATACCTTTCGTTACAAAAACCACTAAACCGCCCATTTATTTAAACAAGTCAAAAATGGACGAGTTCCGGCCTGCAATGAAAAAGTATTATTATAACCCCACAAAGTATAGTTCATACCTGGAGCAATTGGGCATTAAATACCCAACGCTTCGCACCGCTGATACCAAAACAGTTGATGATATAGCCGGTAACGATTAGGTACGGTTGTCTGAATAGCTGATTATTTGATGGATTACTATTATTGTTAAATAAATAGTAATCCATCTTGCAGAAAAATTCAGACAACTAAAATCCTACCTTTGCCATCTATATAAAGTATAATTTGGACAATCAACACGCTAAACAAAAGGAGTTTAATTTTGCCGAAGGCGAATTACTGCTGGTTAACAAACCCTATAAATGGACGAGCTTTGACGTAGTAGGCAAACTGCGCAACTCGTTTAAGCCACTGAAACTAAAAGTTGGCCATGCAGGCACGCTTGACCCTTTGGCCACCGGTTTGCTAATTATCTGCACAGGCAAAATGACCAAGCAGATCGATACCTTCCAGGCAGAAGAGAAAGAATATACCGGTACAATGCAACTGGGCGCTACTACTCCATCCTATGATATGGAAACGGAGCAGGATCAGCAATTTGATATCAATCAATTAACAGACGGGCAGATTATAAATGCTTGTAAACAGTTTATAGGCGATATACAGCAATATCCGCCCGCGCATTCGGCAGTAAAAATAGATGGTGAACGTTTATATGAAAAAGCCCGCCGTGGTGAAGAGGTGGAACTACGCTTACGTAATGTAACTATTGCTGAATTTGAAATAACCCGTATTGAACTTCCCGAAGTTGATTTCAGAGTAGTATGCAGCAAAGGTACCTATATACGTTCACTGGTAAATGACTTTGGCAAGGCATTAAATAATGGTGCTTACCTGTCAAAATTAAGACGCACTCGCAGCGGCAATTTTAAAGTTGAGGATGCATGGGAGGTAATGGAGCTGGTTAATGTCATTCGGGAACAGAAAGTAATTAGTGAGTGATTTTGAATTTAATCACATTAACTTCAATTTCACAGTCAAATTAAGCTGTATTTCGATAAAAAAATTCCCCCGGTCAACCATTACATTTATTTTTACGTATTCTACTGAACAATGAAGATATATCATCATATAGATGACTTTAATCCTGTAAAAAACGCGGTAGTTACCATTGGTACTTTTGACGGGGTACACCTGGGGCATCGCAAAATTATCTCCAGAATAAAAGAGCTGGCTGACGCATTGGACGGTGAAACAGTAGTGCTCACTTTTTTTCCGCATCCGCGAATGATTTTGCACCCCGAGGATGAAAGTATCAAACTGATTAATACTATTAATGAAAAAGCGGAACTGCTGGAACAACTGGGAATAGATCATTTGATCATTACCCCGTTTTCCCGTGATTTTTCTAATCAATCGCCCGAAAGCTATATTCAGGATGTGCTGGTTAATAAAATAGGCACTAAAAAAATTGTGATAGGCTATGACCACCG
>JAQBOY010000039.1 GCA_028287805.1 Mucilaginibacter sp. | reverse complement strand
TCACCTGGAAAAATTACTACAGGATAATGAGCGCAGCTTTGTATCCCTGATGCATGCCAATAATGAGATAGGCACACTTACAGACATTGAAAGAGTTGGCGATATATGCGAGCAGTACAATGCTATTTTTCATTGCGATACCGTACAAACTATGGGTCATTACCCGCATAACCTCAATAAATTAAAAGCACATTTTATAGTTTGCGCGGCTCATAAATTACATGGGCCAAAAGGCGTTGGTTTTTTACACGTTAATCATCGCATTAAAATAAAACCGTTAATATATGGTGGCTCACAGGAGCGTAATATGCGCGGCGGTACCGAGAATGTATATGGCATTGTTGGCCTGGCTAAAGCCCTTGAAATGGCTTATGCGGAAATGGATCAGCATCAACAGCATATGCAAGGGTTAAAAACCTATATGATGGAGCAGCTAAAAGAGCAGTTACCGGGAGTTGATTTTAATGGTGAAACAGATGCCGGTAAAAGCTTATATACTGTTTTAAATGTATCATTCCCCGATACCGAAATGGCCGATATGTTATTATTTAACCTGGATATTGCCGGTATCTCTGCATCAGGCGGCAGTGCCTGCAGTTCGGGTACGGATATAGGCTCGCATGTGCTTACTGCTATCGGCGCAAGCGCTACACGGCCATCAGTCAGGTTCTCCTTCTCCAAATACAGCACTAAGGAAGAGGTTGATTATACCTTATCAAAAATACGCGAGTTATTCCCGGTGAATGTGTAGCCTTCCATTGTAAAATTATTTCTTAAAGAGAAATAATGGCATGATTATGGCGTTATTTTATTATCCATTAAATAATAAAATCATGAAAGCTGATAATCAAAAACCCGAAAAAGGTAATCGCCCAGATGAGATTCCTGAAAAGCATCAGTCTGAACAGGAAGGTTCAGGATATGCACCCCAAAGAGAACAACAACAACATAATAAAGGTAATGATACTTCTTATAGCGAACAAAATGATGTTACCCCTCCAAATCAAAAGGAGTTTCCGGCAACAGGCCCCGGTAAAGCTGATTTTGAAAGCCGCCCTCAAGCGCGTAAAACATCGCGTATGGTAGGGCATGAGCCGGGTACAGAAAGTATATAAATTCATATCATATAAAGTATATAAATTCATATCATATGGAGAATTCAATTAAAAGGGCCGGATAAAATCCGGCCCTTTTAACTTCTTTATTTTTTATCTCAGGATAATACTTTCTTAGTATAAATTAAATCTTAGGCTTTAAAACAATTTTCTAATTTAAAAGTTAATTTTTTATAAAGATAAAGTTATGAGAAGCGATAATTTAGCGCCTGACTACGGTCAGGACAGTAATCAAAACAACCCCTGGTTAGATGATTCAAATGCTGATGAGCCATATAAACCCTCCAACACTGATCCGGATGATGATGAATTTGATGATGACGATGATTTGGAAGATACTGATTTAGGCGGGGATGATTTAGTTGGTACCGACCTGGATGAGGATGATGGTTATTCTGATGATGATTTAGCTACTACAAACATAGACCCCGATGAGGATGAGGACAGTGATCTTACGGCAAATGTCGGAGCTAACAGCAATGTTAATGCGTTTAATGCCAACGAAACCAGTACCAATGAAACAATAATTTCTGAACAACAGCAGGCTGAACCGGAAGTTTTACCAGAAGCGGAGAAAAAACCAGTGCCTAAAAAACCGGTATATATAAAAGACATGCCCCCAATTGACTGTGCAAGAACAGGAATTATATAAATGTTATAATTATAAAAATATCATTCAATAAGTGTTGGGTAACAGGAATAGCAAATAGGGATCTTATACAATATGCATGTTAATTTATATGCATATCAGATTTCCTTTTGGCCCAAACTTTTTTGGCTCGTTAATTAAAATCAAGTTTTTAATTTTGCAGCATCTTTAAAAATGAAGACAATTCCTCCTTCATTTCCCTGCGGTCAACTATAAAATCCAGGAAACCATGTTCCTGCACAAATTCTGCCGTTTGAAATCCTTTTGGCAAATCCTTTTTTATCGTTTCCTTGATTACCCTTGGGCCTGCAAAGCCTATTAAAGCTCCCGGCTCGGCAATATTAATATCACCCAGCATAGCGTATGAAGCCGTTACACCACCCGTAGTAGGATCAGTCAATAAGGAAATATAAGGTACTTTTGCCTGAGCCAACAACGCCAGTTTTGCTGATGTTTTAGCCATTTGCATTAAAGAGAATGCAGCTTCCATCATGCGGGCACCGCCTGATTTTGATATCATCAGAAAAGGTACTTTATGCTCAATGCAATAATCAATAGAGCGTGCAATTTTTTCGCCTACAACAGACCCCATAGAGCCTCCTATAAAGTTAAAATCCATACAGGCTATAACAATGTCTAATCCATTGATCTTTCCGTATCCGGAACGTATAGCGTCTTTCAACCCGGTTTTAAACTGGGTTTCGTTTAATCTGTCAACGTATTTTTTAGTATCCTCAAAATGCAAAGGATCGCCGGAAACTAAATTGGGGAATAGTTCTGTAAACTCATTGTTATCAAACAGAACAGAAAAATATTCCTTTGAGCCTATGCGGAGATGATAACCACAATAATGACATACATATTGATTTTCAACCTGTTCCGAATAGTGAAGGGGCTTTTTACATTGAGGGCATTTATTCCAAATGCCATCGGGGGCTTCCTTCTTTTCTTCAGTGGTCGTAATTATCCCTTTTATTTCACGTTTAAACCACGCCATATCTTTTTCGAACTCTTTCAATTGATTGCAAAGAAACGAAAAAAGGTTGTAAATGTTAGTGATTAGTTAAAGATGTTGTAAGGGCATAAAGCACATATCACTGTTTTTTAACTATATAACAATTTCAACTTTGTAATTTCAACTTTTACAACTACTTCAAAACCACTTCAACCCTTACAACAATTGCAACTTTTACAACCATTGCAGCTTTTAAAACAAGAAATTTTATAACTTCGGGGCTCAAATAAAAGTCATGGATTTAAAAAATTATAAAGGCGTTCTGCACGGTGATCAGGTGCAGGAGCTATTTGAAGCAGCAAAAAAGCATAAGTTTGCCTTACCTGCGGTAAACGTAACAGGTACAAATACCATTAATGCTGTTATGGAGACAGCAAAAGCGGTTAATTCACCGGTTATTATCCAGCTATCTAATGGCGGCGCGCAATTTTATGCCGGTAAATCATTAGATAATTCCAAACTACAGGCTTGTATTTTAGGCGGCGTTTCTGCAGCCAAACATGTGCATTTGCTGGCAGAGCATTATGGTATTGCTGTGATTTTGCATACAGACCATGCGGCTAAAAAATTATTACCATGGATAGACGGTTTGTTAGATCATGGCGAAAAGTTTTTTGCTGAAACAGGCAAGCCATTATTCTCTTCGCATATGCTTGATCTTTCTGAAGAACCTATTGAAGAAAATATTGAAATATCCGCCAAATACCTGGTCCGTATGGCTAAAATGGGTATGACGCTTGAAATAGAATTAGGTGTTACAGGTGGCGAGGAAGATGGGGTTGATAACAGTGACGTTGATAGTTCCCGTTTATATACCCAGCCTGAAGATGTAGCTTACTCTTATGAGCATTTATTAAAAGTGAGCCCGCGGTTTACTGTAGCAGCCGCTTTTGGTAATGTGCATGGCGTTTACAAACCGGGTAACGTAAAACTTCAGCCGGTTATATTACATAACTCGCAAGAGTATGTGAAGAAAAAATATAATCTTACTGATGAAAAGCCTATTAATTTTGTATTCCATGGCGGATCAGGTTCAAGCCCCGAAGAAATACGTGAGGCGATATCCTACGGTGCTATCAAAATGAACATTGATACCGATATGCAGTGGGCTTTTTGGGAAGGTATAAAAGATTATTATCAATCAAAAGAAGGTTATTTGCAAAGCCAGATAGGTAACCCTGAAGGTGAAGATTCTCCTAACAAGAAATACTATGATCCACGTGTATGGCTGCGTAAAGGTGAAGAAACCTTCGTAAAAAGACTAACACAAGCTTTCAGCGATTTAAACTGCCTGGATGTAACCAGCAAGTTATAGTAATTAATTTTTTGAATGACAAAAAAGCGTCAATGTAAAACATTTGACGCTTTTTTTTGGTTTAAAATGAAATTTTAAACAAGTACAATGGGTAAAAAAAAAACTAATTTCTTTGAAAATTTCGCTAACTGGGCAACTAATGCAACGGGGAGTTCTACCGCGTTTATTATTGCCATTACTGTAATAATTATATGGGGGATAACCGGACCTGTATTTAATTACTCAGACACCTGGCAATTAATTATCAACACGGGAACAACTATTGTTACATTTTTGATGGTGTTTTTAATCCAGAAGTCGCAAAATAAGGATTCAAAAGCTGTACACTTAAAATTAAATGAGTTGCTTGCTTCGCACCAGGGGGCCAGTAACCGTATGGTAAATCTGGAAGATTTAACGGAGATAGAACTGGATCATCTTCATAAATTTTATGTACAATTGTCAGACTTTGCAGAGGAGGAAGATGATATTACGTGTACACATTCCATTGACGCAGCAAAAGATAATCAGGCTCAAAAATTAAATTCATTCAAATCAAAAATATACTACATAAATGCCCGAAACCAAAAAAATAGTAGTAAACAAAGTAAGTGATCCCGCCGACCTGGAAAAAGTATTTGCAATACGCAGACAAGTATTTGTTGTGGAGCAAAATTGCCCGCCCGAGCTGGAATGGGAATATGAAGATGAATCCACCCATTTTTTAGCCACTGTAAACGGTGAACCCGCGGGCGCCTCACGTTGGCGTAAAACTGATAAAGGTTATAAGTTGGAACGTTTTGCTGTATTAGAAAAATTCAGGGGTGGAGTAGGTAAAGAATTGGTACAAGCTGTACTAAATGACTTGCCTGCTGATGCTGACTATATTTACATGCATGCCCAGCTACCCGCAGTTAGCTTGTATGAAAAGTTTGGTTTTCAAAAAACAGGTCCTGAATTTGAGGAAGCAGGGATAAGGCACTTTAAGATGGTGAGAAAGAATGTCGGAGTATAATTAATTATCCTATCATTATTATAATTCTGTCCTTCTGAACGTAGTGAAGAATCTTCTTCAACAGAAAAGTATACACCATACTTAGCGAAGAATATCCTTCACTATCGCTCCAGGATGACAAAAGGTATTGATCAGTAATTATATTAACGGAATATTCTGCTTGAATAATCCATTGCCTCCTGAAATTTCTCCATATTAAGTCCTGCAAGCGAGTTTTGTGACTGGAGATAGTCTATTAGTTTTTCTGTTGCTATGTTGCCTGTAAGCTCATCTTTAGCCATTGGGCAGCCTCCGTAACCCTTTAAAGCCGAATCAAACCGTTTGCATCCGCTTAAATAGGCGGCCTCTGCTTTTTCATACCAGGTATGGGGTGTAGAATGTAAGTGAATACCAAATTCAGTGTCTGAAAATTCTTTACATAAAAAAGGATATAAGGCTTTAATCTGATCGGCAGTCGCTACTCCAATTGTATCAGCCAGCGCTATAATTTGAATACCTTCATTAATCAATTTTCCGGTCCATTGGTGTACAATATCTACGCTCCATTCATCCCCGTAAGGATTGCCAAAACCCATAGACAAATACACCAGTAATTCCTTTTGTTTCCCGGCGCATAAGGCCTTTATTTTTTTTACTGTATCAAATGCCGCATTAATGGTAGCGTTTGCATTACGCAGTTGAAAGGTTTCGGATATAGAAAAAGGGTAACCTAAATAAGTTATCTCCTCATGTTGTACGGCTTCTTCAGCGCCACGATAATTAGCCACTATAGCCAGTAATTTTGATCGTGTATTGCTCAGATCGAGTTTTTTTAAAACCGCTGCTGTATC
This sequence comes from Mucilaginibacter sp., assembly GCA_028287805.1. Lineage (GTDB taxonomy): Bacteria > Bacteroidota > Bacteroidia > Sphingobacteriales > Sphingobacteriaceae > Mucilaginibacter. The sequence goes on along the minus strand of JAQBOY010000039.1, from coordinate 69 downwards.
CTGCATCTGCGGAATAGCCTTGGCAGAAACAAAGCTTCCAAAATCAATGGTATCAAAACCAACCTGCAA
>JAQBOY010000012.1 GCA_028287805.1 Mucilaginibacter sp. | reverse complement strand
CAAAAAACCTTTATACAGGAATTAACTGAATATGCTAACCTGGTAGTTTTACAAACTTTGTCAAAAGCATGGGGATTGGCAGGTTTACGTGTAGGAATGGCATTTGCCAGCGAAGAAATTATTGAGGTGATGAATAAAGTTAAACCGCCTTATAATATCAATGAATCATCCCAGCAACTGGCCTTAAAGGCGCTGGAGAATGTTGATCAGGTCAACGCCTGGATAAAAGAGACTTTAGCACAACGTGACAAACTGGTATTGGGACTTAAAAACTTTGATTTTGTATTGGATATTTATCCATCGGATGCCAATTTTATATTAGTTAAAACCACTGACCCAAAATCGATTTATAATTTTTTGGTTGAAAAGGGCATTATTGTGCGCGATCGTTCTAAAATTGATCTCTGCGAAGGCTCCCTGCGCATTACGGTTGGCACCCCCGGCGAAAACCAACTATTGCTATCAACTTTACAAAACTTCAAATGAGCAATCCTGTAAAAATATTATTTGTTGACCGCGACGGTACATTGATAAAAGAACCTGCTGATGAGCAGATAGATTCATTTGAGAAACTGGAATTTTATCCGGGTGCTTTACAATACCTGCCCAAAATTGCTGCCGAACTTGACTATGAACTGGTTATGGTAACTAATCAGGATGGCCTGGGAACAGCATCTTTTCCGGAAGATACCTTTTGGCCGGTACATGACTTTCTTTTAAAAACATTGGAGAATGAAGGTGTAAAGTTTTCATCAATATATATTGACCGTACATTTCCATCAGAAAATGCGCCTACCCGTAAACCGGGAACAGCCCTGCTTACGCAATACTTTGATACAGAGCGATACGATCTGAAAAACTCATTTACCATAGGCGACAGGGAAAATGATATATTATTAGGAAAGAACCTGGGTGCAAAAGCGATATGGCTAAATAATCATTCGGGATTAGGATCAGCAGAATTCAGCTCAAAAGTGGACTTAAAAGATACCATAGTATTAGAAACAAGAGATTGGGAGAAGATATATGAGTTTCTAAAATTGGGTGAGCGTGTAATAGAACACAGGCGTACCACTAAGGAGACAGACATTTATATTAAGATCAATCTGGATGGTAAAGGTGATGCTAAAGTATCAACCGGCCTGCATTTTTTTGACCATATGCTGGATCAGATTGCCCGTCATGGCAGCATTGATTTAGAGATAACCGCGAAAGGTGATCTGCATATTGACGAGCATCATACTATTGAAGATACCGGAATTGCTTTAGGCGAGGTTTTTGCTACTGCTTTAGGCAATAAAAAAGGTATAGAACGTTATGGTTTTTGTTTGCCAATGGATGATTGCCTGGCACAGGCAGCTATTGATTTTGGCGGCAGGAACTGGATAGTATGGGATGCACAATTTAACAGGGAAAAAATTGGGGAAATGCCAACAGAGATGTTTTATCATTTTTTCAAGTCATTCTCTGACGCGGCAAAATGTAATTTAAATATTAAAGCTGAAGGTCAAAACGAACATCATAAAATTGAAGCTATATTTAAAGCCTTTGCCAAAGCCATAAAAATGGCCGTAAAACGAGATGTGAATAATATGGTTTTACCAAGTACCAAGGGACTATTATAGCCGTTCAATCCCTAAGAGGGAGGAAATAAGTATATGCTAAATAACGATCAGGAAAATATAACAACGCTAAAAGCGCCCTCTTCAGGTGGCGGGGGGATTGGAATAATACGATACGGTGCCGGAAATATTTTCTCCTTAACCGCTGCTTTAGAGCGATTAGGGATTCCGTATGGGATGATTGAGCATGAAAGTGATTTTGAAAAATTCGATCGCTATATTATTCCGGGTGTTGGCCATGCCGGCGCTGCCATGCAAAAGTTGGAACAAACGGGATTTGTACCTAAAATAAGATCGCTTAATAAACCAACCCTGGGTATTTGTGTTGGCATGCAGCTTTTAACATCCCACTCTGAGGAAGGTGATTCCAACTTGTTAAATATTATTCCTGTTAAAACTTTAAAGTTCAAAAACAGTACTGAATATAAAGTACCGCATACAGGATGGAACCAGGTATATGCAGAAAAAGATAATGCACTTTTTAAAAATATTCCTGTTGGTTCACATTTTTACTTCGTACATTCATACTTTATTGAATATGATAATGGATTCACTTTATCATCAACCAATTATAGTATAAAATTTTCGGCATCAATTTGGTATAACAATTTTTACGGGGTACAATTTCACCCGGAAAAATCGGGTGCGTATGGAGAAACATTATTAACCAACTTTTCAAAATTATAAAGACATGTATATAATACCCGCTATAGATATTTTAGATAAAAAAGTGGTTCGGTTGCGTGAAGGTGATTATCAGCAGGTAACCGAATATGACGTAACATTAGAAGAAATGATAGAAAGGTACCAGTCGAACGGTACAAATTTTATCCATATTATTGACCTGAATGGTGCAAAAAATGACTTTTCCAACCAGCAATACCTGTTTGATGTTATACGCAAAACCGATATGCACGTGCAATACGGCGGTGGCATACGCAGCATTGAAAAAGTTAAGGAATTAATTGATGCAGGGATACACCGCGTTATTGTGGGCACACAAGCCATTACCAATCCCATGTTTTTGGATGAACTGAGCAAAGCCGTTTGTGGTCGTGATAAATGTTCAGATCAGGTAGTTGTAGCTATTGATGTGATGGACGAGGTAATCAAATATTCCGGCTGGATGGAAAGTTCACCCATTAAACTAATGGATTATGTTGACAGGTGCCTGGCCTTAGGCTTTTTCAGGTTCCTGTGTACCGATATTAATAAAGATGGTAAATTAGGCGGAGCAGGTATTGAATTATACGAAAAACTGCTTGACCATTCTCCTTTTATTAAACTAATTGCATCTGGTGGTGTAAGCTCAATGGCTGATATTGAACAATTGAGCAATATCAAAGTAGAAGCCTGTGTAGTTGGCAAAGCGATTTATGAAGGGCACATTAGTATTGATGAAATAAAAAATTGGAATTTGGAGTCTCTGATGTCGATATAATTGTCATTGCGAGGAGGAACGACGAAGCAATCTCGTCGCTATACATCTCCGCTAACCATGATGAAGAGATTGCCACTCCGCCTATCGGCGGATCGCAATGACAAATTTATTATATGCTTTCTAAAAGAATTATCCCTTGTTTAGACGTAAAAGACGGACGCACTGTAAAAGGTGTAAACTTTGTTAATTTACGCGACGCCGGCGACCCGGTTGAATTGGCGTGGAATTATTCACGGCAGGGCGCCGACGAATTGGTGTTTTTAGATATAACCGCCACAGTTGAACGTCGTAAAACCATGGTTGAACTGGTAAAATCGGTTGCCCGGCAAATAAATATCCCATTTACTATAGGCGGGGGCATCAATGAAATTGCTGATGCGGATGCCTTATTAAACGCCGGTGCCGATAAAATTTCTATCAACTCAGCAGCGGTGCGTAATCCGGCGCTAATTGATGAACTGGCAAAAGCATTTGGTGTACAGTTTGTAGTTATCGCAGTTGATACCCGTAATGTTGAAGGTACAAATGTGGTACACCTAAATGGGGGGCGAATACCTACTGAAAAAGAAACTTTAAGCTGGATCATAGAAGCTGAAAGCCGGGGTGCCGGGGAAATATTATTAACTTCAATGGATCATGATGGCACTAAAGCGGGTTTTGATACTACTTTGTTAAAGTTAGTAAATGATACCGTTAAAATACCTGTGATCGCGTCAGGCGGGGCCGGTTCGGTACAACATTTTGTAGATGTATTTGAACAGAGTAATGTAGATGCCGCATTAGCAGCGTCTGTATTTCATTATGGTGAGATACTAATACCTGATTTGAAGAAGGTATTAAAGCAACATGATATTGAGGTAAGAGAATTATAGATAGATAGATAATTAAATTAAACCGTCATTGCGAGGAACGATCCGCCAGTTGGCGGACTACATATGCAAATCGTAAGTAAAGTTCAGGGATTGCCACTCATAATGACGAAGCTTTTAAAATAATGGAAATAGATTTTAACAAAACAGACGGACTGGTACCGGTAATTATACAGGATGAGCAAACGCTTGAAGTGCTGATGCTGGGCTACATGAACCAGGAAGCTTATAATAAAACTGTACAGGAAAAGATAGTTACCTTTTTTTCGAGGTCAAAGAATCGTTTATGGACAAAAGGCGAGACCAGCAATAACTTTCTGCATGTAAAAGATGTCCGGATTGATTGTGATAACGATACGCTGTTGATAAAAGTTAAAGCCGACGGGCCAACCTGCCATACCGGAAACCGCAGTTGCTTTAATACAGGGTATAACCAGAACTTTATTCTGCAACTGGAGCAAATTATTGCCGACAGATATGAAAACCCGCAGGAAGGATCTTATGTAAATAAGCTGCGTGGTAAAGGCATAAATAAAATAGCACAAAAGGTTGGTGAGGAAGCTGTAGAAACCGTTATAGCTGCCCTCAATGAAACAGAAACAGATTTCATCAACGAATCTTCTGATCTTATATTCCACTTGCTGGTTTTGCTTCGCGAAAAAGGGTTTAGCCTGGAAAGAATAGCAAAAAATTTAGAGGAAAGACATAAATAATAGTAAGTCCATAGTTGGATAGTAATAGTCCACAGTTTTACTGTGGCTTCTATGAACTATGGTCAATAGGCCATTGACTAAAAATGATCTCTGTACAAAAAACAGCTGAACTAACGGGGCACAGTAACCCCATATTTGCGTTAGAGCTTTCGCAAAAACCGGGTATATTATTTACCGGTGGAAATGATAAGGGTATTGTTGAATGGAGCCTGAAAAGAAATGAATTTATTAAGGTAATGTTCCCGGTAGCGGCATCTGTATATGCCATACATTGCCCTGCAGGTTATCCGTTATTGTTTGCCGGTTTACGAAACGGCGATGTATTAGTATTTGATTTTATAAAACAACAATTGATCAAACCGCTTAAGCATCATCAAAAACCCATATTTGATATTAAATCTGTTAATCAGAAAAAAGAGCTCCTGGTAGCTTCTGAAGATGGAACAGTATCTGTATGGAGCATGGAGACCCTGGAATTGTTACATACCATAAAAGTGGCTGATGATACCGTACGCTGTATCAGTATCTCTCCAAATGAAACACAGGCAGCATTTGGTTGCCGTGATAATTATAGCTGTGTTTATGACCTGGAAGATTATACTTTAATAAAAAAGCTGGCCGGTCATACCATGGCTGTTTTTTCTTTACAATATTCGCCTTTAGGCGATTACTTAGCATCAGGCAGTCGTGATGCGCAGGTAAAAATATGGAGTACCAGCAGCTATGAGCTTCTGCATAATATACCTGCTCATTTATTTGCGGTTAACTATATCGCCTTCCATCCAACCCTACCCTATTTTGCTACTGCCAGCATGGACAAAAGCATAAAAATATGGGGCTCTGATGATTTTAAATTATATAAGGCTATCAGTCGTGAAAAAGGCTTTGAAAGTCACCGTCTATCTGTCAATAAAATCAGGTGGGATGGCGATCAGCTCATCTCCGTAAGTGACGATAAGAACATTATAGTATGGAATATTCAATTTAGCTAACCTATAGAAAACGTTTTATAGTTTTTAAGGTATGAGTATAACGCTCTAACTGTTCAGAATAAATTCCTTTTTCGTCAATCATATCTATTTTTACTTTTCCCGATGCGTGAATAATATATTCCTCATTCAGTATGATACCTACGTGTGTTATTTTGCCTTCGGCATTATTAAAAAATGCGAGGTCACCCAATTTAACTTCCGCCAGGGAAGGTACCAATACCCCTTGTTCTGCCTGTAAACTGGCATCCCTTTTTAAATTAATACCACGCAACCTGAATACAGTTTGGGTTAAACCAGAACAATCTATACCAAAATGAGTGCGTCCCCCCCATAAATAGGGTGTATTTAAAAACGATTTTGCAACAGTATCCAGTTTATTGTCTCCCCCTATTTCTCCAATTATTTCAAATTTCTCCTTGTCGATATGGCAGGTAGTGCCCTTTATAAACGATAGTGAACTTCCAACGGGCAAATACACCATACTGTTATCTATTATTTTCCAGGCTTGTGTTACAGCACCATGTGTTAATCTTGGAGGGGTTTGTTTTAGCCGTAAAAAATCCATGTGACCCAGCATTACAAATTGCAATCTGCCTATCCAACCGGTATAATTATCAATTGAGGTAATAATTTGAACCCAGGTCTCTTTCCACTCAATAATTTCGAATGCTTCTCCAAATAACACTTGTGATACCTGTTCACTTCGTTCATTGGGTTCAGCTCTAAGCGGTATTACAGCTAAATTACAAATACCATATTCCATACAGATAAATTTACTAATTATAATATCGGCAAAAAAAAAGGGAACACATCAATGCGTTCCCTTTTATAAAAATGTCAAAAAGAACTATTCATTCATGTGTAACCATTCCTTTTTCGCCAAAAGTTCTTCCTTGGTTTCGCGTACGTTTTCATCATCTACGCAGCAATCAACAGGACAAACAGCGGCACATTGGGGCTCGTCATGAAATCCAACACACTCGGTACATTTATCGGGTACTATATAATAAATATCGTCTGATAGTGCTGCCTGGGTTTCTTCTGCATTTAAAGTAACACCGTCACCAAAGTCAATCACACCTCTTAATCCGGTACCATCAGAAAAGCGCCATGCTGCGCCAGCGTCATATATTGCATTATTTGGGCATTCTGGTTCGCAAGCCCCACAGTTTATACATTCATCGGTGATTATAATCGCCATATTTTTAAAATATCTTATATTCTCAATTAACTTTGCCTTCTAACTATTAAATGCAAATATAACAAAAAAAGGATTTAACAGTTTTAATCCTCACCATATATATGTCAAAATTAAGCACAAAACAATTAATACAGGCGTTTTCTTTGCTGGGTAATTATTTAATAAATCCTGATGATGAATTATCAGCCATCATTAGCAGCGAACGGCAATATAACGCCTGGTTTACTACGGGGAATGTTACCAAAGCTTTAACTTCAATTGGTAAAGCACTTGATGCGAACCATTTAGCAGCATGGCTGAATAAATATGATATTAATAAAAATACAGAACCTAAAAAGGTAGGTTTAATATTAGCGGGCAACATTCCGCTGGTAGGCTTTCATGATGTACTTTGCGTACTGGTTACCGGAAATTACGCATTAATTAAAACTTCGGCACAGGATGCCCATTTAATTAAATACATTTTACAAAAACTGGTTAGTATTGAGCCTGTTTTTGCCAATCAATATAGTTTTGTTGACCGCCTGGAAAACTTTGACGCGGTAATAGCTACCGGCAGCAACAATAGTTCGCGCTATTTTGAGTATTACTTTAGCAAGGTTCCGCATATTATCCGCAAAAACCGTAATAGTTTAGCAGTATTAACCGGGCATGAAACAGCAGACCAACTGTACCAGCTGGGACATGATATTTTTGATTATTACGGTTTAGGCTGTCGTAATGTATCCAAATTATTAGTTCCTCTAGATTATGATTTTACTTTCTTTTTTCAATCAATACAATCTTACCAGCCTATTATTGATCATCATAAGTACAATAATAATTATGATTATAATAAATCTATCTATCTTGTAAACAGTGAAAAACATTTTGACAATGGATTTTTATTGGTCAAGGAAGATGCTAAATGGGTTTCGCCACTGGCTGTTTTATATTATGAATATTATGATAAATTGCAATCAGTAGAAAATATTATTAATGAAGAGCGTGATAACCTGCAATGCGTGGTTAGCTCAATACCTTTAAAGGTTAAAAGCCAGGTTGTTGATTTTGGCATGAGCCAGCAGCCGGCTTTGTGGGATTATGCAGATGGTATTGATACCATGGATTTTTTGTCAAATCTTTAAAATAACAATACCTTTGAGGAAAGGTAAAAGCAAAAGGCTACAAATCATATAAAAACTTGCTTTGAGCTTTATGCTTCAAGCTTTGGGCTACAACAATGTACATTATTAAAGTTAAAGGCGTTGCTAAAATACCCGATTACGTGCAGTTAAGGGACGATAAATTTACGCTGCTTGCTTATTTTAGGGTTGACCGTCCGGAAAAATCATTGGATAAAGCCGGGCTTAGTGATAAAGCAGATTATATAATGAATATTATTAAAGATCTTCCGTTTGGTCAGATCTTAAAATTAGAAATATAAAAGATGATTGAAAACTCTATTATAAAGCTAACTAATGTTGATATTTTTCAGCAAAAGCACCTGGTATTATCACACGTTAATCTGCATATAGATAAAGGTGATTTTGTGTGGCTTATCGGTCAAACAGGTTCAGGGAAAAGCAGCTTGCTAAAGGTTATTTATGGCGATTTAAATATTGCAACCGGCAATGGCTTTGCCTGTGGCTATGATTTGAATAAGATCGCTGATCGTGATATTCCCTTTTTACGCCGTAAACTTGGCATAGTTTTCCAGGATTTTCAATTATTGACAGATCGTTCTGTTGAACAAAACCTGCAGTTTGTACTGCGTGCTACCGGGTGGGCAGATAATAAATTAATTGCAGACCGCATACTTGATGTGCTTGAAAAAGTTGGCTTACGCTCTAAACTAAAGAAAATGCCGCATGAGCTTTCGGGAGGTGAACAACAAAGAGTGGTTATTGCCCGTGCCTTATTAAATAATCCGGAGATTATTCTGGCCGATGAACCAACCGGCAACCTTGATCCAGATACATCCGAAGAAATTGTGTTATTACTTAAACAAATCAGCCAATCGGGTACAGCTGTAATGGTAGCTACACATGATTATCATATTATCCGTACTTTCCCATCACGTATTATTAAATGTGAAAATGGCAAAGTATTAGAAGATGTACAAATTGCATAGTAACAGTTTTTAGCAGCATACAGTATTTGCTTTTAACAAAAAGCTGCTATACTGCCACCGCTGCTTTTACCTACTGCCATTGCAAACTGTCACTACTTCACTAAAAACTTTTTCCGCTGACAGCTTGTCGGATTTTAAATAATGGCAGGATACTTGACTTGCACTATTTACTTATGAATTTTGATATGCTTAAGAAAAAAAAGAAAGAAGATATAGAAATAACTGAAGATTCAACTACATCTATGGAAGAAAATACGCAATTGGATGAGCAGGAACAGCCAACGGAAGCAACAATTTCTGCAGAAGATAAATTAAGAGAAGAATTAGCGCAGGCTAATGATAAATACTTGCGTTTATATGCTGAATTTGATAACTTCAGGCGCCGTACAACAAAAGAGCGTGTTGAATTATTGCAAACAGCGGGCAAAGAAATCATCGTATCATTATTACCTATATTAGATGATTTTGAACGTGCTGAAAAGGCAATGGAAACATCAACAGATGTTAATGCCGTTAAAGAAGGTGTTGCACTAATTCAGAATAAATTAAACAACCTTCTTTCGCAAAAAGGATTAAAACCTATGCAATCAATAGGCACTCCTTTTGATCCGGATTTGCATGAAGCTATTACTAATATACCAGCCCCTACAGAAGAGTTAAAAGGAAAAGTAATAGATGAAATGGAAAAAGGCTATTATCTTAATGATAATGTGATACGTTTTGCTAAGGTTATAGTTGGAGCATAATTGTTGAATTATTGGGGGATTGAATGATAAATTTAATCATTTAATATTCAATCATTTACCTAATAAAAATTCAATAATCAATAAAACAATATTTAAAGATGTCTAAAAGAGATTATTATGATGTGCTGGGTGTTGCCAGAGGTGCTGATTCGGATGAAATAAAGAAAGCTTATCGTAAGATGGCGATAAAATATCACCCGGATAAAAACGAGGGTGATAAAGTCGCGGAAGAGCACTTTAAAGAAGCAGCTGAGGCTTATGAAGTACTAAGCAATCCCGAAAAACGCCAGCGTTATAACCAGTTTGGCCATGCAGCCAACGCGCAGTCTGCCAATGGTGGCGGCGGCGGGTATGGCGGGGCAGGCATGAATATGGAAGACATATTCAGCCAGTTTGGTGATATATTTGGCGGAGGCAGTCCGTTTGAAGGCTTTTTTGGTGGTGGCGGAAGCAACCGTCAAAATGGTGGCCGTCGTGTAGCACGTGGAAGCAACCTGCGCATTAAAGTAAGACTTACGCTTGAAGAAGTTGCCAATGGCAGCGAAAAGAAGATAAAAGTAAACAAACAGGTACTTTGCAAAACCTGTGATGGTACGGGAGCGAAAGATAAATCATCTTTTCAAACCTGTAAAACCTGCGGTGGCGCAGGCGCCGTTCGCCGGGTAACCAATACAATATTGGGCCAAATGCAAACTACCAGTACCTGCCCTACCTGTAACGGAGAAGGTTCTGTAATTACATCAAAATGTACAGTTTGCCATGGAGACGGCGTTGTACGCGGTGAAGAAACTATTACCATTAATGTGCCTGCCGGGGTAAGTGAAGGCATGCAATTAAGCATGAGCGGTAAAGGCAATGCAGCCCCCAGAGGCGGTGTACCTGGAGACTTGATCATATTAATTGAAGAAATACCACATGATACTTTAAAACGAGACGGAAACAACGTGATATATGATCTGCATATCACTTTTGTTGACGCGGCTTTGGGTACTACCGTGGAAGTGCCTACCATTGATGGGAAGGCTAAGATAAAGATCGATCCGGGAACACAGGGTGGTAAAATATTACGCCTGAAAGGCAAAGGCGTACCTGAAGTAAATTCTTATCACCGTGGTGACCAGTTAGTACACGTTGACATTTGGACGCCAAAGGCTTTAAGCAATGAGGAACGCGCCTTGTTAGAAAAACTACAAAATTCGCCTAACTTCAAACCTAATCCGGGTAAAAATGATAAAAGCTTTTTCGAACGGATGAGAGAATATTTTGAATAGGTTTTAGGACGGGACATCTAAAAAATAATTTAAAGCTCAGGGTCATTTGATTTTGGGCTTTTTTTTGCTTCATACAACATTTATAATTTATAACGTTGAATTGTATATTTGATTGATCATAGTTGTATGAATAAACAAGTTGCTGTAATGGACCTGGGAACCAATACCTTCCATTTGCTGATAGCGGAAGGTGATGCTGCAGACCCACATACGCTGCTTCAAATTACAGAACCTGTAAAACTGGGAGAAGACGGCATTAATAAGGGCATTATACAACCGCCGGCGTATGAACGCGGCGTAAATACTATGCAGCAATTTCATCAGCATATTTTAAAATATAAAGTTGAAGAAGTAAAGGCCATAGCCACCTCTGCATTGCGCAGCGCAGCAAACGGGAAAGATTTTATTGATGAGGTAAAAGCCAAAACGGGCATTTACATTGAAACTATAAATGGAGAGCAGGAAGCGCATTACATTTATGAGGGCGTAAAAGCCGGGCATTGTTTATCGCAGCACAACTCATTAATTATAGATATAGGAGGCGGCAGTGTTGAATTTATACTGGGCAATAGCCAGGAAATATTATGGAAACAAAGCTTTGAGATTGGCGCTGCCCGCCTGATGGATAAATTCCACCGAAAGGATCCTATCCCACCCGCGGCTATCAATGAATTAAATGTTTACCTGAACGAACAGCTGACTGACCTGTTTACCGCGGTTTCTACACATGATATAACTTATATTATTGGCTCATCCGGGGCTTTTGAAACATTTGCCGAAGTTGTTGAATCGGCAAAAGGAAATATGTTCGATCTTAAAAAAACAAAAAGTTATCTGTTTCAAGAACCGGATTTTATAAGGGTTACTGATCAACTAATCCATTCAACACATCAGGAACGGCAAAATAATAAAGCGATTATTCCTGTTAGGGTAGATATGATCGTAGTTGCTGCATTACTTACGCGGTTTATTATGCAAAAATTAAATATCAGCGCGGTAATGATGTCAACCAATTCATTAAAAGAGGGTGTTTTGGCAGACATGCTGCAATAATTCAAATACAGCGGCTGTTATATCCTAATAATAGGAACTTTCCTTGTATATTGCTGTCACTTTAACTGATCTCTCATAATGAAATTAAAATTTATTGGTTTAGGCTTTATTTTATTGGTAGCCGTTTCAACTAATGCGCAAAGAAGGCGCAGATCAAACCCTAAAACAGATACAATAATTACCAACTATCAACCGGCAGAATCCTTCGCCCCAATGTATTATACAGAAAAGGGCAATGAGTTTCACTCTCCTAATGGCAATCCCGGCCCTAAATACTGGCAAAACAAAGTTGACTACAAACTAAAAGCGACTATTGATACCGTTGCTAAAACGCTCACCGCTACCGAAAACATAAGCTATACCAATAACAGTCCTGATGCCCTGCCCTATTTATGGCTGCAACTGGATCAAAATATTTACAAAAAGGATTCCCGTTC
>JAQBOY010000005.1 GCA_028287805.1 Mucilaginibacter sp. | reverse complement strand
CCAGTTCGGCAGTAGATACCATGCAGCTTGGCAGCCTGGCAGGGATAACTGCGCTGGCCACCGGGGTAGAACAGAAAAACTTTAACCAGAAGGATAGCAAAAAAGGTAAAGAGTGAAGGCTGCTTTTCAGCCTCGGTTGCCAGACTGATATATGGAATACTGATGGCCGGACACGGTAAAGATCGATTAATCATTTTCATGTACAATGGTATGAAAAACGGCAATTAGCCAAAAAACGGATTAAAGTATGATATAACCCAATTCAATAATTAACAGATTAACAAACAGCGCTAAAGCCGTTAAATCAACTATATAGGCATAAAAAAACCTCTTAGCTTACACTAAGAGGCAATTTCTACTTGTGGTGCAGACTTTAGTTATAACAAACCATTTCTTTTATGATTTAAAACGATTGGCAGATTTAGATCTGAATTGAAAATGGTTCAAATTCTGAACTCGCCATTTTTGTTTATGGCTTTTTATTTGACATAGCGTTAAAATATTACTCCGACCACGGCGAATGTAAGATCAAATCGCAATAATTTTTACTTTGATAGTTCGGGATCATACACGCACAAATATCGGCATTGATGCTGCCATAGGTGGTATGTGGTTTGTGTTTAAAGCCATCAAAAAAAGTGTTGATCATGTTTTCCTTTAACCCATTGCGCGGAAATTGCTGGACAATTTCTTCGCGGATGGTGTTCGACAGTTGATCATAACCCTTGCCGATAACATCTAATGCCGCACCATAATTAAGTAAAGCTACTTCGGGTTCTTTGTATTCTGCGATACCCGGTGAGGTATGCAGCGCAATCGTATCCCAGACCAATTGCAGCGATTGTGGCGAAACACCATAACCACGCAGAAAATCGCGGGCTGCGTTTGCACCATCAATTTCGAACCGTTTATCATCACTACGGTAGTGCGCTGTCAGGCCCAGGTCGTGAAACATGGTGCTGACATACAAGAGTTCCGCATCAAACCTAAGGTTGTTTTGCTGACCGTTTAGCGCCGCGAAAAGAAAGACCCGTAAGGTATGGTTGTACAAAAGCTCGCTGCCATGTTCGCGCAATAACTCTGTTGCCTGGCCGGCCATTGCACTGTCGGGGATTTTTATGCCGGCTATTGTTTTACCTGAAATTGTCATTTGATTAATTTTTTTATGGTTAAACTAAATTTAATAGGCTGCTGTTTTGGTCGAAATGCCTATGCGGTTTAAGAAATTCATGTGGCAAATGCAGACAATGATATCCGCTATCTCTTTTTTCGTAAAGTGCGATAGCAGCTTTTCATAGGCCTCATCTGAAACACCATGATTAAAAATATAAGTCACTTCCTCAACCACCTCAAGAACCATTCGCTCGATGTCGGTAAACAAGGGGCTTTCCTGCCAGGCGGATAAAGCAAATATGCGACGGGACGTCTCTCCATGCTTCAAAGCATCTTCGGTGTGATAGTCGATGCAAAAGGCACATTTGTTGATTTGTGAAACCCTGACCTTGATAATATCTATCAGGCTTTTGGGTATAGTTGATTCATACAGGCGTTTGTCCATTCCGGACATCAGATCCCAGTATAGGGGCTCTTCCTGCCATACATCGAAACGATGTTTAATTACTTTTTTCATAATTCTTCATTTATGTTATGCAAAAGTTAAAAACAAAAGGCCTTAAATTTCAGGAGCTACCGGGAAATCAATCGGAACATTCACTATAGCATTTAAATAATTACTGAAAGTTCTTTCAGAGGCAATTAAAAGCGTGTCAACAAGGCCTTCATTGGTGTACCCTGATGCAAAAAAATTATCGATAGCTTCCTGGCTGGCATTACCTTTATTATTGGTTACTTCTTTCACAAACCGGGCTAATGCATCAAGTTTCGCGTCAAAACTTGCGCCCCCACGACGGATTTCCAGAATTTGTTCATCTGTAAAACCGTTTAGTTTACCAATAACCGTATGCGCGCTTGTGCAATAATGACAGCCGTTTATTTCACTTACGGTAAGATTGATCACTTCTTTCTCTTTCATGCTGAGCGAACTTTCCGCGTTGGACAATGCCAGGTAAGTGGCTAATCCGGTTTCTGAACTTGCCATGAAGGCATAACTGTTAGGAACCTTGCCTAACTTCTTTTTAAGCGTGTCAAATATGGCCTGATTGGCAGGGCTAACTTCATCGCGGGTTGGTACTTTAAATGTTTTCATTGTTATGGATTATTAATTTTGTCTTGGTTGCCTGTCAGTTACAGGCGTTGCATATCTATTGAATTTTGAAGACAACTCGCACTTTTGCAAATTCTTCAAAAAACAAACAGGTTCCATTAACTATGCGCCACCGGCTGCTCATTGGTATCCCAAAGAAACAGCAGTATGATCATAGAGATGATCGGTAGAAAAAGTGAGATCCAGAACCAACGCCAAAAGTCCAGTCCAATCTGTTTGGCCAGGATAGCCGAAGCGAACTGGAAGCAGTTAATAATTGAGAAGATCGTCAGGACTAAGCCAATTTGTAAGAGTATCATGATTTTTAATTTTGATGGTGAAGACTTTCTTGAAGAAAAGGATGATTTTTTGGTGCCAGCGTTTTGAGGCAGCTAAGTGAATAAAGCACCATATAGACGAATAAACCCGCAAAGCCGATAAACGTGGCTCCCTCGATAACACCTATTTCATTATACCAGTTGGCTTTCGGCTTGGTGGTTCCGGGTATGATCATTTGCCAATAGTCCAGCCAGTGCCCAAGGATCAGCAGGATGCAGGTTGCCTTCATTACGCTTATCCTCATTTTAGCATCGCGCGACATGAGTACAAAAAACGGCACACAGAAATTGATCGTTAGGTTTAGCCAGAACCAAAATTGAAACTCGGGTTCCCATCTTTTATAAAAGTAAACCGCTTCTTCCGGGAGGTTGGAATAATAGATCAGCAGGAATTGCTCGAACCATAAGTAGGTCCAGAATATGGAAAAGCCAAATATCAGCACCCCTAAGGTTTGCAGGTAGTTTTTTGTCACCCAAGGCAGGTAGCCTGCTTCTTGTAAATAAATAACGGTTAGCGCCGTAACCGTGAAACCGCTAACTAAAAACCCTGAAAGATTATACCAGCCAAACAAGGTAGAGAACCAATGGGCGTCTAAAGACATGATGGTATCAAAAACAAATAGCGGAACGGTAAAGAAAAACACCACTAAAAACAGCGCAGACAGGCTAAAGCTTTTTTTGTAATTAGCCATACCGCCAGTCTGGTCTTCATTGAACGAATATTTCACCAGTAGCCAGCCTGCAATACTATAAAAGGTAAGAAAGGCCACCAGGCGGATAAAAAAGAATCGGATGTTTAAAAAACCGGATTTACCGGCAATAACTGCGTCATAGTTGATATGATGCGGGGTAGTAACTCCTTTTAACGCCCAAAGTTTATACAGATAGGGTAAAACAGTAGTAATACCGCCTTCATTTTTACCGGGATGAGTAGTAAATATACCGGCACTTATAATAGCCAGCAGAACCAGTGCCGCGACAGGTAATATCCGGGCAAATACCTGCGGGATGCGGAGTATGGAAACCGACCAACCGGATTGCGAAATATATTCGATAGCACAAAAGCAGACACCGAACAGGCAAACGGTAACCAGGTAATAACCCATCAGCAATAAATTGGCAAAAGTTCGCTCAGCGCTGCCGGATAAAAAGCCATAGGCAATGCCTGTTATCCCGAGCGCGATCATGGCCAAGCACCAGGCTTTGGCTTTACTTTTAAAGATAAACCGTTCATCAAAATTGGAGGTGGTCATGCTATTCATATTAAGAGATCACGATATTTTTTATAGTTGAATTGAAATCAACTGCGCCGGCATATTGAAACAGATGAGCGATAGATTCTTCAACTGGTATACGCTGGGTATCAACCACGGCCAGGTAACGCCTGTCGCCCGGTTGCAGGTTAAAACACCTGGGTGCTTTAACCGGAGTCAAACAGCCTGCAAGGAACAAGGTAACTAATAACAAAACGGTGTTCAGCAGCGCTGATTTCCAATTCACCTCCGGCTGCATTAAGTAAAAAATCAAAGAGACGAATACCATACCGCCCAGACAGCCAAATCTGAGGACCATCTCGCCGAGCCGCAATTGCTGCCTGTTTAGTTTGGCTTCCATGCCAGGGACTGGTTTTGCAGAATAGACTTCCTGAATAACGATGTGATGCTGTTGAAGCGCATCAATACCCGCAAGCAGATCTTCCGGGTTATCAAAGTGCAATAAAGTCAATTGATTTTTCATGTTTATTTCCTGCACAAAATTAGATGATACCTGTACGCTAAAACAGATGCAGTTTTTAATTAAAAAACCAGATCAGTTACTTACTTTTGTTTCGGTTATGAAAAATGAACATGCATTGTTTCGTTATGAGGAAGTTGCTGCCAAGGTGGCAAGCATCATTAAAAACCTGAACCTTAATGCCGGTGACCGTATACCTTCTGTCCGGCAGGTGAGTAAAGACCTTCAGGTCAGCCTGGCAACGGTATTTCAGGCCTATCATTTGTTAGAAGCCAAAGGGTTGATCATTTCCCGCCCCAGGTCCGGTTACTTTGTTAACGCTGCTGCAAAAAACACCCTGATCCAAAAACCGGCTGGAAAATATATTCCGCTTCCCAGCCAGGTAACCTTAAATACCATGATCGCCAATATGTTGAAGAACATGAGGGAATTCGGCGCGATTAATTTTGCAATTGTTGCGCCGGTTAATGAGCTGTTGCCTATTTCCCGCATGAGTAAGGCCCTGCGTGACACCCTGAAAGATCCAACGAGCGACAGCTTTCAATATCCGCTGATCGAAGGCCATCCCCGGCTGGTTAAACAAATTGTGCGGCAAACTTTTGATTGGGGAACTGGTTTAGCCACAGATGAGGTATTGGTAACCAATGGCTGTATAGAAGCTATTAATCTTTGCCTCGATGCTGTTGCCAAACCTGGCGATATCATTTTAGTGGAATCACCTACTCCTTATGGTATTCTTCAAATCCTGGAGCGCCTGAACCTACTGGCCCTTGAAATTACGCTGCACCCGGATACCGGCCTGGACCTTGCCCAATTAGCATTGGCCATTGAACAGCATCAAGTTGCTGCCTGTGTACTCACCACGATATGCAATTCGCCAATAGGCTGTGCGATGCCGAGGGAAAATATCATTCGCCTGGTAGAATTGTTAAGTCAGCACCATATTCCGCTTATCGAGGACGATGCTTTAGGTGACCTGAGTTTTAGCCATCCCCGTCCGCTGCCGGCCAAAGCCTATGATACGACTAACAATGTGCTGTATTGTACCTCCTTTTCTAAAACATTAGGTTCGGGGTTCCGAATCGGCTGGGTTTCCGGCGGGCGCTATCATGAGCAGATCAAACGGCTGAAATATATTTCCAATTTTTTCACCAATGGTATTTTACAGGATGCAATTGGCCGGTATTTAGAAACAGGATTGTACAATGCGCATGTGAAAAATATGAAAACGGCCTTACAACAAAACCTGGCCCGTTATATGGGTTCGATCAATCGTCATTTTCCGGATGAGGTTAGAATCGCCGCGCCTAAAGGAGGATTCAGTATCTGGTTGGAACTCCCGGCAACTATTAATGCCTCGGAACTGCACCGCCGGGCACTTCAGGAAGGTATCGGCATATTCCCTGGTCAGATATTTTCCACTTCGTCTCAATATAAGAATTATATCCGGATCAATTATTGCCTGATATGGACTACTAAAATAGATTGGTACTTAGAGAAATTGGCGATGCTGATGAAGAAGTATAAATCCAGTTGACAAAGACCGGGTACTGGTAATCAGTCGGAGCATTTGGTACAGGACGTTTGTCAGTGAACCATGCCGCCCGGATGAATAAAGCAGCAAGACGTTCCTCTGGCATCCCCCCAAACTACGCTAAATGTTCCTGCAAACCGGCTTAAATACGAAATAATACTTAGTTAAGGTAGTACAATTATTTAATTACTACAAAAAAACCACATGGGCATTTTTAATAAACTTGACATTTATTGGATCAATTAAATAATCAGGAAATCAAAAGGCCTTCAGAAACTACCTGAAGGCCTTTTTTAGGTAGTTTTATTCTGCAATAAAGTTTGCGAATAAAAAGACCATGTGGTCAATTTTGTGGTGGCTACTGTACAAATCTCGAACTATTTCCTTGTCTGATTTACGTTTAATCGCTGATTTGGCATTATAATTACAATCAGACAAAATAAAAATAATTCACACGTTAGCATTTGTAAAGTGAAAGCCAAATTGTTCTGCCCTTGTTAAGAGTAGTAAGCACAGCTTACAGGTGCACCAAACTGTATTAATTAAGAAATTTCCATTTCACAAATGCCTCCATTGCCTCATAATTTGCCAGTCCTAACTTATCATAGGCTTCAGCGGTTTCGCGATTACGCTGGTCCGCACGCATCCAGAATTCCCTGGCATCGTCTCCGGGAAAAACCGGCCGGTCTTTTTGCGATTGGTGCTTAAAAATCGCATTGCGCTTTCTTTCTACTTCAAGTGGCGATAGTGGCACGGCCATTTCAATTTCATGCGTTTCAAATTCATGCCATGCTCCGCGGTACATCCATAACCAACATTCTTTTGCCCAGGCTTCGGTTTTACGAAGCTTTTCCATTGCTGCTATGACGATCTTAAAGCACACAATATGGGTTCCGTGAGGATCTGCAAAATCACCAGCGGCAAAGATCTGATGTGGTTTCACTTGTTGTAACAAGTCTATAGTTAACTGAATATCTAATTCAGAACCGGGATCTTTTTTAATTTTACCGGTTTCATAAAACGGGAGATTCATAAAATGAATATTTTCATCTTTTAACCCCGCATAGCGTGCTCCGGCAATTGCTTCGCTTTTCCTGATAAATGCTTTCACATCCCTTATTTCGGGAGTATCCACCTGATTAGGCAGTTTCCCTTCAATAAACTTTCGCGCTTGCTCGTAAACAATTTGCATTTTTTTGTTTGTACTACCCAGGCTTTGGTTAAAGTCTACCGCAAATTCTATATAGCGCAGTACATCATCATCCCAAACAGCGGTGTTTCCTGATGTCTGATAAGCAACATGCACATCATGACCCTGGTCTACAAGCCTGATGAAAGTCCCGCCCATAGAAATTACATCATCATCCGGATGCGGTGAAAAAATTAACGTCTGCTTTTGTGCGGGTACTGCACGCTCGGGTCTTTGCGAATCATCAGCGTTTGGTTTACCGCCAGGCCATCCCGTAATGGTATGCTGTAATTTATTAAAGATGTCAATATTAATATTATACACCGGGCCACGCTCTATTACCAGTTGGGCCATTCCGTGTGTATTATAATCTTCTTCTGTTAGTTTCAGAACAGGCTTATGAACGGTCTCAGATAACCAGACAACCGCTTTTTTTGTTAACATATCATCCCAGAAGCAATCTTTAACAAGCCAGGGTATTTTGAAACGGGTCAGCTCAGAAGCTGCTCCTGTATCCAAAATAAATTCTACATTTTCTGAAAGTTGCAGATAAGTAGCTGGGACATCGCCGGACAACTCTCCTTCTACCGCTTTTTTAACTATCTCCGCCTTGTTTTGGTTCCAGGCCATCAGTACAATTTCTCTGGCTTTAAATATGGTTCCTATTCCCATAGTTACGGCCTTTACCGGAACGTTTTCTTTGCCCCCGAAATCGCGTGAAGCATCGCGCCGGGTAAGATCATCAAGGGTTACCAGTCTTGTTCCTGAATTTGGGGCAGATCCCGGTTCATTAAATCCAATATGTCCGGTTCGGCCTATGCCAAGTATTTGAAGATCCAGCCCTCCGTAGGCCCTGATCTTTTGTTCATATTCCAGGCAAAAATCTGCGATCTTATCAAAAGATAAAGTTCCGTCGGGGATATGAACATGGTCCATATCAATATTAATATGGTTGAAAAGATTCTCTTTCATAAAGGTAACATAGCTCTGTGCAGAAGCCGGCCCCATAGGGAAATACTCATCAAGATTGAAGGTTACGACATTTTCAAAGCTCAGGCCTTCTTGCTGATGCATCCTCACCAACTCGGCATACAATGCAATAGGTGTTGATCCGGTTGCCAGGCCCAAAACTGCTTTCAGTCCATGTTTTTGCTTTTCTATTATCAGATCAGAAATCCTTTTGGCTACTGTAATAGTTGCTATTTTAAAATTAGGATATACTGTTACAGGCAATTTCTCAAAACGGGTCTCTTCAAGCAGGTTTAATCTCGACATATATGTTTAAATAATTAACAGAAAATTGATTTTTATAAAGATTGCATCAATACTTGACGGATCTTGCTCTTTAGCTCTCCGGTATTGGCAGTGTAACTGGTTTATTCCCATCTTTTATCACTTCTTTTTCAAAAGTATTCCATACCTGATATAAACCTCTTGGAATATGGAAACAGCCCTTCCATTTGTTTCCTTTTGATGATATTAACACATCTCCGGTTCTATTGAGGTAACCGTACCATTCGCCGTACTGTTCATCCCGAAAATGTTTCCATGTATAGTTATGGATTTTTTCAAACCATAACTGGCATGCCGGATTGCCTGTAAGCTGATATGCTTTCGCCATGCATACCAGAGCTTCCACATGAACCCACCATAATTTCTGATCCCATTCCAGTTGTTGCAAAGGTTTTCCTTTTATGTCTTTGAAATATAAAAGTCCGCCATGAATTTCATCCCAACCATACTCTATTGTTCTGAGAGCTATATATATTGTTTGGTTTATAAGAGCCTTGTCATTTAACCTTACGCCCAGATCCATAATAAACCACATGGCCTCTATAACGTGCCCAGGATTTACAAGCCTACCCTCAAAAGAATCAGACAAACTACCATCCTGATATACGTTTTCAAGTATCAATCCCGAATCAGGCTGGTAAAATACTTCCATCACCTCATGAATCACATCTTGAATAAGGGTATCCACTAAATTTTTATCCAAAATATGCTCAAGTTCCATCGACAGGTTACTTAAGATCATTGGAAGAGCAAAGTTTTTCAGATCTCGTGTTCCGGGATAAATTTTACTGTATTTTCCCTTGGTATTGTTACGTCGTTTTAAAATATTTTCGAAGGTTGTTTTGGCTATTTCAGCATATTCATCTTTAGGATTAGCTTTATATAATGCACCAAAGCCCATAGCGGCAAAGCAATCTGAGAAAATATTATAGGGTTGCACTAAAGGCTTACCATTACGGTTTAAAGAAAAGTACCAGTTACCCTCGTTATCGCGACCATATTTCTTCAAAAAATCAGCTCCATGTTCGCTCATTTCCAACCATTCTGGCTTTGCTTCTACATTATTGTACAAGGAGGCAAACATCCAGACTTGTCGTCCCTGTAACCAAATAAATTTATCAGTGTCAAATACTTTACCAGTGCGGTCCAGACATGTAAAATACCCGCCTGCTTCAGTATCTATTGAATTCTTCATCCAGAAAGGAATGATGTTTTGAAGCAATTCCTCTTTGTAAATAGTACTATAATTTATCATCTACTTAGTTGTTTTTTTAATGGAGATGAAGCTTCTCAAGACTTATTTATTGCTGTTTTAGAGCGGTGGCTCAGGGAGGTCTCATCTTATTTTTTTCAGGATATTTGAAAATATTCCTTATACCGATTATATAAATGACCTGCCTGCAGGTAGGCCGATTGTGGGCTCATAAAATGAGAGAACTCAAAAGTGATCGCTTTTTCATACCCGGCTTTACCAGCAGCCTCTAATTTCAATTTCAATTTTTCAAATTTTATCGGCAAAAATTTTATCGGCATATCCCTGTCAAAGGATTCGGCATTGGTCCAACACTGTAATCCATATTTATCTGCCATTTTTTTATTTACTTCAAAAAAATCAGGCAATTCATGAAAATCAATATGTCCATCCTGAAAAGCTACAGCATCTACAGCTCCGCTTATTTCATCAAAAATTTCGCTCCATTCTTTTTCATGCTCACCTAAAGACACGGCCTCTTCTTTAGTTAATTGAGTGGATGCAGCCATAACTGCCTTTTTTCCGTCAATCCAGGGAGATATTAATGTTGGTAAACCATTGCTTACTTCTTTGCACTGTAACCCTAATGTTTTGAAAGCACCGGCAGCACCTTTTGTTCTGCGACTTATCTCCATACTCAGGTACCATCCACTAAAACTTTTAAAATGACCGTATCGCTGGTACACTTCATCAATTACAAAACGGTTTGAATCAATCTCCTGCGAAAGATTACCAGTATCCCAATAATGACCGCTATCATACAAACCGAAATAAAATTTCATTCCGTATTTTTCCGCCAGTTCCAGGTACATCTCAACCAGATCTACCGGAGGTTTATAACAACCAAAATTATTTTGAAGATATTGGGATGGATAGGTAATAAAACGTCGGTATCCGCTTCTAATAAGAATAACAGTATCAATACCAATATTCCTCATATAGGCAAAATCCCGATCCCACTCCACTCTTCCCCAATTTTGGTGAGGAATATCATGCGATATTTCGTCAAGAAAGGTTCCTGTTATTTTCATGAAGTATAGTGTAATAAATATTTAGTATTGACTTCCATGTCCCCTTTATATTTGCTGATAATAGTTTGGAGCAATGTATCATGCTTCTTGCAATTTATTTTCATGTCCCCTTTGTGTTTATAAAGCATTTATCTTTTTCAGGTAATCCACCCATAAAACATAGGCAGCGGGTTTCAGGTGTAAGCCGTCGATGCTAAGTTCTTTTTTCAGTTCATCATTTCCGTCAGCAAATACCTCATGCAGATTAACATAGGTAAGCTTATATTGCTTGCACAAGGCCTTTAATTGTTCATTTAATGCATTTACCTTTTCATTACTTAATTTATAATAAGATGCAGGCAGGATAGAAATATTTAGTGGCAGAACACTCTGGATAAAAACTTTGGTTCCGGGCGAAGCACTTTTAATACGCGTTATAAATTTGATATAATTAGCTGTAATTAGCTCTGCCGGAATACCTCTTTTTAAATCATTAATTCCCATCATTAGAAATATTTTGGAAGGCTTAAAAGCAAGTACTTCATCCAATCTTGAAAGAATGCCAAACGATACATCCCCACTGATCCCCATGTTCAATACCTGTTTTTGGGGTAGCAATTTCTGCCATTGGCCTTGCTCAGTAATGCTATTTCCCAGAAAAACAATTTGGTTTTTCCTAGCGGGAAGATTTTTTAATGCCGCCCGTTGTTTCAGATAATATCCATTGGCGTAACTACTATCTACAACCCTATTTTCCTTTAAGGCACCTTTAAAATCTATCTGGCTATTGAAGGGTTTTAAATAATGGTCAATCAATACCGCTACCTGCCTCCTGTTAAGAACCAAGTCGGGGTTAGCCACTCCATTTTGGTTTAGTTTTGCCCAGTTTGCGGCTATACTGCTGAAGCTTATATTGCTGTTAATCGCTGATAATATTTCTGAAAGGAACTGAAGCGTTAAAGGACTACCCGAAGCCGGTATAGTATTGAGTTGTGGGTAATAACTTTTAAATTCTGTTAACAATTCATACTCACTTATTACCCGGTCTGGATAAAACCATGTTTGATTAGCCCATTTAAAAGGAATACCTGTTCCTTTTAAAATACCGGTAGCCCCTATTCTTTGTATGGGTTGAAAGTCTTTATCATCAGGTTTAATATCAATAAAAGGCATTAGGTATCCATGAGCATCTAATAAGGCCTGCTGCACTTCCCTAATATTTACCTCTGAAGGCTGAATATTATTTTTAATTGCTACAGCAGCTAAAGCACCTGCTGCCTGTCCAATAGAAAGTACCACGGGCTGCAAACGAGTAGTCCCATTCACAATATTGCTTACACTAATACTCTTTTCAGCTACAATAAGATCGCTAATGCCTGCAGGTATTAATGAGCCTAACGGGATATTATAAGACGGTACCTTTATCTTCACGAAATCTATGGCAGGTGCTGTTGCATTTTTTAAATGATGATGGTCTATCGGATAATCACCTACTGCAATTCCTGTACGGTAAAATGCCTCCTTTTGCTCATAAGGTTTAGCAACATGATTTAGCGTTAAATTTACCAAACCCTTCACCCTGCGAGATTCACGGTAATAAGGATACATCGGTAAATTATCTGAAGTAGGATATTCACCATCCGCTATCCCTAGATTTTTAAAACCTAGTTCTGTTTGCAGGTAATAAAGAAACCTTAAGGTATGCAATTTGGCCTCTTTCAAAGCAGCCGTTCTTTCTATAGGCGTATTTTCAATAATATTTAGATAAAAATCATTACCGCATTTTGGCCAGTTAATCATGTATTTATTGCCTGGTAAACGGGCATACTGCAACATTTTATAGCAATTATTATCTGGACTGCCATTGCCAGCCGGATCTGCAATATCGCAACTGCATTTAAATTCAGCTGAGTTATATCCTTCTGGTTTTGGAATAGTTTTCTCACTCCCCTTTCCGAAATCCGTTAAGGTAATCACATAGGTAAGATCCTGTATAATATTATTAGCTTTTTCTGGAGCAAACTCCTCCCCTGTATCATTACGGCTATCCATACCAATAGAATAAAGTACGCCTGCAATAGCCATTACATCTCCAAGTTCTGTAGCATCTATTAAGAGTTTTGCATTTATTACACGCTTTTTACCGCCTGTAATTACTGTCACCTTCCAAAGGCCATCTTTCTTTTTTACTTCTTTCCAAACAGTTTTATACAAGATCAATAGACTATCATTTTGGGCCATCTCCTTAAGTATTTTATTACCTACTGAGGGCTCGAACAACGTATTGCTTACCCAACCCGTTTCAACTGCTTTAGGGCCTCCGTAATAGTCATATAATTTCTGCCTAAACTCTCCCCATATACCGGAAGGCATGTTGTGATTGCCATCAATTGCAGATACTCCTCCAGATGTAAGCATCCCTCCGAGCCATTCTGTTTCTTCAACAATCAGTGTTTTCACCCCCATCCTTGAGGCTTGTATAGCAGCAGTAGTACCACTTGCTCCCCCACCAATAATCAGCAGATCTGTGTTGATTGTTTGGGCTGACAATTTGGGAGCAAACAACCCGCTCACTAGAAACAATATGAAAGTAACTGAATGCCTAAACTTCATAATACTGCGAAGATAAATAAATATTTAATCAAGTAAGAATAGTTTAATAAATTTATTAAAAAGTTTATTGGATAAAAAACAGTGTTTGTAACAATTATAACGTATAGCTTACTTCCCTTATTAATCTATGATATTATAATCAAAGTATTAATTATCATTACGTTGGAATATTTTTTCTTGATATGAATAAAAAAGGAGAATTCAACAAATTTTTTTAGGTTAACTTTGCATTCACTTTTTATTAATTTTTATTAAAAAGATAAAAGCAGACTTTTATCTTTTTTGTATCAAAATAACCAAAATGAAGAAAACTTTTTTTGAAGAACTTGGGGATAATATTACAGGTGTTGCTTACAAGAATATCAATATAAAAAAAAATATCATCTCTTTTTTAGCAAATACAGGAAACTCTACTGTAGCTGACCTTTGCAAGGAATTGAATTTAAGTGCTCCCAAAGTAGCTAACTTGTTAAGCGATCTTATTGCAGATGGCTTAGTTAAAGATTTTGGGAAGATAGACTCAACAGGTGGCAGAAGGCCAAACTTATATGGATTAATACCAGAATCTGCATTCTTTGTTGGTGTAGATGTTAAGCAAAACCACATAAATATAGGTATAATCGACCTCCAAAAAAGAATGGTCCGTAGTATTGAAAATCAACCTTATAAACTCAATAATAACCAGGAGTCCCTAGAAGATTTATGTTCTTTAATATCAAATTTCATTAATGAATTTAATGCCCCAAAAGATAAGATTCTGGGAATAGGCATAAACCTATCAGGCCGGATTAATTATGCAACTGGCTATAGCTATAGCTTTTTTCACTTTCATGAAGAACCTCTCAGCAAAGTACTAGAATCACATCTTGGGATAAAGGTATTTCTGGAAAATGATTCAAGAGCGATGGCATTCGGAGAATTTTCTTCTGGCATTGTAAAAGACGAAAAAAACGTTCTTTTTCTGAACCTTGACTATGGATTAGGAATGGGAATTATGATAAACAGCCAATTATATTACGGAAAATCAGGTTTTGCCGGAGAATTTGGACATATCCCGATATTCAAAAATGAAATCATCTGTCACTGTGGTAAAAAGGGTTGCCTGGAAACAGAAGCGTCTGGCTGGGCACTTGTCAGAATGTTTAAAGAAAAGCTAAAAGCTGGCTCTTCAACGGTTATCACACGTGATGTTGAGGAAATAGAGCTTGAAGATATTATAGAAGCTGCTAACAATGATGATACTTTAGCAATAGAATTGATAGCAGAAATAGGTGAAAATCTGGGCAGAGGAATAGCTTTGCTGATTAACATATTCAACCCAGAACTGGTGATACTTGGCGGAAGGCTGGCTTCAACAGGAGAATATCTTCGGCTTCCCATCAAAAGCGCAGTTAATAAATACTCATTAAGTCTTGTAAATACAGATACTCAATTAATGATCTCAAAGTTGGGAGGGAAGGCAGGAGTAAATGGAGCTTGCTTGTTGGTTAGAAATCGTTTGTTAGCTCTGAATTAGTATTAACTTTGTTCATTTAGCATAAAAACATTAATCCTATATCTAATTACAATACCTCTTTTTCTTCAGGTAATTTATCCATAACAGATAACCTTCAGCGGTTAGGTGAATTCCGTCATACGTATATTTTGCCAACATTTGACCCGAAGCATCTGTAAAAAGACTGTGCAATTCGATATAAGTAATAGTATGTTTTAAAGCAAGTTTCTTCAACTCCTCATTCAGGTTTCTTATTTCTGTGTTCGTCCCTGTATAATACTTTCTGTTAATCAGGCTATCATTAATAGGCAGAATACTTTGCATAAAAATGCGGGTTCTTTTGCTTCGGTTTTTTAACTGAAGTAAGATTTTCTCATAATTTCTGATAGTATAAGATGTCGGGATCTTTCGACCTATATCATTTACTCCAATCATTATAAATATTTTTTCAGGATTTGATACCGTTATTTCATCTAACCTTGCCAGCACACCAAAACTGATATCGCCAGCAATACCACGGTTCCTTACTTTAGCATTTTTAAACAGCTCTGCCCAATCTCCCCAATGTGTTATACTATTGCCAAGGAAAACTATTCCGCCCTTTGCAGCAGGCAAACCGTTAAAATAAGCCAAACGATTATCATAAAGATAGTTATGATAATTAGAATCAACCGCCGCTTCATGTTTTAGCGACTGACCCTTGATAATAAATGGAAACATCCATAATAAACAGAAAAGTAAAGTCTTATTTATCCCCATTATATTTATTTCATATATCCTTTTTGCTTTAAAATACTTTTCCATAACATATACCCTGAAGCCTTAACGTGAAATCATAATTCTAAATGTTTTCTATTTCAGATCAACAGGTATAAAAACAAGTGGGGTTGGCAAACAAGATGCTCCTGGTGGGGAATATGTAAAATCTATTGTTTGCTCTGCCCCATCGGCAGATGGAGGAAATACTTGGATTAGAATAGCTTCCTGTGCTCCTTTTGTTACTAACTGATCTGATGGCAGTTTAATAATACCTTGATCGAATTTACCTTTACTTACCACCATTGTAGCTGCCATTCCACCACACCATTGGCTGTCGCCGGAGCGAGAATTCCACGTTACTAAAGCCAATCCTTTGCCATCAGAGCTTTTCCATTTCATTTTTACATGATACATTACACCGTAGTTACCCGCCAGTTCTGCCTGATCACCGCTGCCACCTTCCACACCTTTTACCCAGGGGTCTTTTTTCCCATCAGCCATTATTATTTCAGTAACCCCATTTTTAGTATCTAAAACTCCTCCTGTGATCACCTGATAATTACTAACCCCAAACAAACCTCTCCCCGCATTATTATGGCTGGTAGGAAGAACTGTTTTTATGCGCTTTAAAGCCAACGGACCGGGAGTTTTAGGGTCTGTTTGAATTACGCTAATTTCTCCGGGCTGGTCAATCACAAATTCATAAAATCCATGTACCAATTCGTCATAATTAACACTATTCTTTTCCAGTTTTTCATCAATAGCAATTGCTTCTCCAGGCTTTACACTCCGTGTCATATTTTCAGGAACCGATGCAAAATAATCTGCCAGCCCCTGTTTTCCTATCTGAAAATAATTCCCACTAGGTTTTTCTGAAGCATATTTTAACATCCGTAAATGCATTATTCCTGTACCAGTATTTTTAATTACAGCCGTTATCTTACGTGCAATTTTATTAGGTTCCTTAACGCCATTCACATTATAAACATATAATCTTACTGCTCCTGGCTGAACGGCTTCTCTTAATGCTATAGCTTCGGGAACACGTATGTATTCCGGATCATCTGATATAATAAATTGGGGACCCGGCAGAACTACTTTTTTATAGTTTAGCTCAGTAAATTTATTTGAAGATAAGAAGTTGTCTAAATATAAAATACCCCCTTGTTTAGCATTCTTAATGCGGTTAGTTTGTTCAGTATTCAATTCCTGTGCATGAAGAGAAGAACTAAACACAGCCATAACGCATAGCACTGTCAATATAAGGAATGAATTTTTATCAGAGTTTTTCATGTGTTTATTTCAATACAGGTTAAATATATAAAAATATTAAAATATAATAAAACTTTTTAAAATAAATTAAAATATTGCTATCGCAATTGACCAGAGCATTCGTTGCATGTTAAATGAGAAAGGAGTTAATTATTTATCCGCAAGCTTTTCGCCCACCTTTTTAAGAAGCAGCTCCGGCTCATTGGTGGTAATAAAATCAAGTTTATTTGCAAGCATCCAATCCATAATCTTCGGATCGTTCACAGTCCAGGCATTTACCGTCAGGTTATTTGCATGAGCCTCTTTTATCCAATTCACTTTATTCTGAAAAATTGCGTAGTTATAATCCAGCCCATAAAACTTATCTGCTGCTAAACTTGCGGGATTTTTTTCTCCGCCCAGGTAGGCCACTTTTGCAAAAGGATCTACTTCTAAAACCCTTTTTAAAATATCGTAATCAAAACTGATATAGGTTATCCAGGCTTGGGCCTTTATTTCTCTGACCAATTGAAGCACTTTTTCGGTTAATGCCAATGACCTTTCCTTACTGATAACGGATGATTTAATCTCAAGAATAAGCTTGGTCCGATTCTGCTTCAAGCCTTCCTCCAGGTAAGCTCTTAGTGTTGGAAGAACCTCAGAATTTGAAAGTAATATTTTAGATAAGTTATCAGAACTTACCGTTTCAATTTCTACGCCCTGTATTTTGGGATCATGATTGATATAAAGAACCGAATCAACAGACATGTGAACATCAAATTCAGATCCTTCGCAGCCCTGCAGTATAGCATGTTGTAGAGAAGCAATTGAATTTTCAGGACTTTTAGTGTTTTTCCAGGAACCGCGGTGGGCTATAACCTTATTATTTATAAATCGATTATTAACAATTCTAAAATAACTGCTTTCTCCCGTTAAGGAAGAGACAGTAAGATCAAACCATTGAGCATCAGAAGATGCTGCATTTTTCCGGATAAAAAGCTGATTGTTTTTCCGGATATGGAAAAACTTAGCGTTTTGACCTTTAAGAATAAAACCGGATTTATCCTGAACCGAGTTTGCAGAATGAATCTCGCCTACCAACCGGTGTTTGGACGTGTAGGTATAATTGTTTAACAACAACAGATTAGCAGGGGCTTGTTGTGCCTTAAGATTAGCCAGTCCTGCAAGATACAGGCAACTAAAAAAAATGATCTTCTTCATATAGAATAAATTGGTTCCCGAATCTGCCTTACTAACGATTGACCCGGAATATAAAATATTAAAGCTTAGTTCGCTGATCGTTCCACACGATTAGCAAGATATTTTAAAGGCAGATTAATTTCACGCCCCATGGGTTTTCCAGCACGATAGGTAATTACCCGAATGCTGTGTGCGCCTTTTGGAAGAGTTAATAATTGGCCAGTATATCTAGGATAGTAATTATCAGGATGCGTATCATCAAAAGTATAATAAATATCAAGCCCTTCTATTTCGGTGGCTAGTTTAACTTTAAGCTCTCCTGTATTTGTTTTAACCGCTGTAATAAGCGGGTCGTAAAAGCCACGTGAGTATTTCACATTTGCTGTATCCAACCGCGGAAGGTGCCATTCCAGCCTGTTAATAAAACCATTCCAGTTACGTTGAGTTTTTGCTGACCAAAATACTTCTGCCAAAGCCATGGCTCTCGGCCAAGTCATATATTGCGCCTGCCGCTCATTCGGAACATGCTCTGTCCACAAGATGCCCTGAGCACCCAGAATATACTTTGGGTCTGTTCCCTCTGGCACTGGCTCAAACTGATAACAACTACTTAGCCTGCATACAGCACCCATGTTATTTTCCATAACCGGATCACTTTGATACAGATCCAGATAGGCATTTTGCCAAGGGCTCATAATCACTTTATGTCCAGCTTTTGCTGCC
This sequence comes from Mucilaginibacter sp., assembly GCA_028287805.1. Taxonomy (GTDB): domain Bacteria; phylum Bacteroidota; class Bacteroidia; order Sphingobacteriales; family Sphingobacteriaceae; genus Mucilaginibacter. The sequence continues at coordinate 44,452 of JAQBOY010000005.1, read as the reverse complement.
TGAAGGCCGCCATCCATCCCTCTCCAACTCATTACCGTAGCGTCTGCTGCAAGTCCGCCTTCCAGGATTTCATCCCAACCAATCAGCTTTTTTCCTTTGCTTTCTATAATCTTTGCTACCCGCTTTATAAAATAACTTTGTAGTTCCTCTGTGTTACTGAGGTGCTCATCCCTCATGCGCTGCTGGCATTTAGGGCACCTTGCCCAGAAAGTTTTAACCGCTTCATCACCGCCTATATGAATATATTTTCCTGGGAATATCAGGGCAATCTCTGTAAAGATTTTATCCAATGAAAGGAAAACAGAATCATTTCCAGCACATAAAACATTTTCCTGTTCAGCCGACCATGCCAAACCTGGGTTTACCGTATATTGCAATTGCTTACAAGATAAATTAGGATAAGAAGCAATAAGTGCCATGCTATGGGCAGGGACATCAATTTCGGGAACGATGGTTAAAAATCTCTGGGAAGCATAATCAATGATTTCCCTCATGTCATTAGCCGTATAAAATCCGCCGTAAGTATTGGCTTCGCCTGCTTGTGGCTTTTCGAAATCTTTCCAGAAACCTTCTCGGGGAACTCTCCATGCTCCAACTTTAGTTAATTCAGGTAAGCCTTTAATCTCCATACGCCAGCCATGATCATCAGTTAAATGCAGGTGTAAAGTATTGAACTTATACTTTACCATCTGATCTATGTAAGCCTTTATAAAATCCTTCGAAAAAAAATGTCGGCTCACATCCAGCATCAGCCCACGCCATTCAAAACGGGGACAATCTTCAATTTTAATACATGGAACAGACCAGGAAATAGTATTGATTTTAACAGAACTCTCAACGTGCGGAGGCAATAATTGCGAGAGCGTTTGCATGGCATAAAACCACCCCTTTGGCTGATTGGCACTTATTAAGATTCCTTTAGGGCTTACCTGCAATGTATAACCTTCGGTTCCCAGATTCTGTTGTGGCACTTTATTCAGGCTGAACCTAATATCGTGGTTTTTGGTTCTGCGATACTGAACTGGTATTGCAAAACCAGTTGGCAGTCTCAACCTTTGAGCTAAAAAATCGGCAATTCCAGCATGAGCTGCATCTTCAGGAGACAATACAATGCTGGTCTTTGAGGTGATCTGGAACTTCCCCAGACCAGGCTGCACTAAAACCGGCAATGGAATAAGATGACTCTGTTGACTTTGATTGCTTTCTTGCGCACTTACCGGAAGTCCCGCTAACACTAATAGGCAGCAAATGAGCAGCTTGCTTCCTTTAAAGATCATAAACACTTTTTCTTCTCCAGGTAATCAACCCACAACACATAGGCAGCCGGGTTAAGGTGAATTCCGTCTATGGTCAGTTCCGCTTTTAGTTGACCTTTTCCATTGTCGAATATTTCATGAAGGTTGATGTAAGTCAATTTATACGCTGCAGCAAGCTTTATAATTTCCTGATTCAGCTGTACTATTAAAGCCATCTTATTTTTAAGATACGCGGCCTTAAGTATATCATCATTCATGGGTAATACACTTTGAATATACAAAGTGGTTTTAGGAGAGCCTGTTATGACTTTCTGTATGATCTTTTTATAATTCGCCGCAATTACTTCTACGGGCAACCCTCTTCCTAAATCGTTAATACCGATTAAAAGAAATACCTTTTGGGGTTTGGTTTTAACTATCGGGTCTAGCCTTGCTAACACACCAAATGTATTATCTCCCCCAATTCCTCTATTCATAATCACCTTTCCGGGGATTAGCTCGTTCCACATTCCTCTTTCAGTTATGCTATTTCCCAAAAACACAATTGATTTTTTTGGTGAAGGTAAATTCGCAAAGAGTTCCATTCTTTGTTGATAATAAGAATTGTTGTAGCTGCTGTCAATTTTTACACTTTGTGCACTTGCGATAGTTACAAAAAAGCAAGACAAATAAATCAGGAAGAATTTTTTCATTTGGAATATAGTATTGAGTAATGAGTATTGCGTATTGAGACTGACTTTCATATCCCCTTGAGTGCTACAACAAAGGGACATTCAAAATCATTTATTAGGGAATTCCTTTAGACCAATGAATCCGCTCCAATCTTTTCGGGAGCTAACAGGATCGGTTTATTCATCCCCGATGGTGCTTCATCATCCGCTTCCTTTAAGCGATCCCACCAGAATTTTTTAAGCAACGCACTGGTAATAATCAGAACTGCACACCAAATAACCATCTTCGTGTTTTCCCGGATCATAAAATAAATAGGAATAACTACCTGTGCCATTTGCCAGATTATGCCTACCCCTACATTAAACATATCGCGGTTAAAATCTTTATTGGGCACAAATGATGGATCCTCGAGCATAACCTCTCGCTTAATAGGTCCCCAAAAACCCCAGGGTCTGGTTTTGCGGTAAAACTCCTTTACGACTTCCCTGTTGGTTAATGGTTCGATATACGTACCAATAATGCATCCGATAAGGGAGAACAACAGGATAACTGGAAATATATAGATATCCACAATTTCAGGGAACACAAATAGTTTGGTGGTGGAGGCGATCAGCCCGAAGAGCATACCCCAGAAATAACCGTTGCCGGTAAAGCGCCACCAAACCCACTTCAAAACATTGGAAGCCACATAACCTCCGTATAAAGCAGAAGTTAACCACAAAGTAAGCTTGGTTAATGATGCGGCATTAAAACCAAATATAACGCCCACAATAACCAGCAGAATGGATGATATTACGCTTAGGCGGATGTATTTACTGTCGGTAGCGTGGGGGTTAATGTATTTTTTATAAATATCATTCACAATATAGGCGGGAGCAGCATTTACAAATGCGGAGAATGTTCCCATAAAAGCTGAAAGAAAACCGGCCAGCACCAGTCCTTTTAAACCACTGGGAATAAAACGATTAATAGTTAAAGGCAAAACTTTTTCAAAATCAATATTACTACCCATCTTTCCCATCTGGGGGCCCAGGTAAACAAGTCCCAGCACCGCAAATGAAGCAACCATCAGGTAACGGGGAATGTACATTACAAAAATGGTACTGAAAGCCATCTTTGCAGCTTCGGATGGTGTTCTTGCAGAAAGAACACGTTGCATATCATAACTCGGCACCGGGCCAGCAATAGAAGCAAAAATACCTTTGAACAACATCATCATAAACAACAGCCCGAAGAAACCAAAACCATCTGAAACAATCTTGCCATTTACATTGGGCACCTGGGTTTTACTCCAGTCCAGATCTAGTTTCCATCCGAAACTCATATCGCTCCATCCCGGCGGAACAGCTGCTTGTATTTGTTCTGCAGTAATAGAAGTATAGGCGATGTATCCTATTGCGAAACAGGAAATGGTCATGATAAAAAATTGCAGTATTTCTGTTGCTACCACACTATACATACCTCCTTTAACCGTATATATGGTAGTCAGAGTGACTATGATTAAAGCATAAGCCCTTTCGGAGGACAATTGCCAGCCGGCGATATTAGTGGATAGGTCCCAGGGAAGAATTGCTGTACAGTATTTTCCTATCCCTTCAAAAAAGTAGGCGATAAAACCTACCACGCTGATAACCGCGAATATAACAATGATGATGTGCGACAGCTTTGCACCCTTGCCATCACCGAAACGAAAAGTGATCCATTGGGCACCCGTCATAGCACCCGATCTGCGCATCCAGATAGCTAGATATACAAAGATGAAAACCTGGTTCCATACTGGCCATAACCATGGAATCCATGCACTTTTTAACCCATATATAAAGAGTATACTTACGGTCCACATGGTGCCTGATGTATCAAACATCCCGGAGGCATTACTCAAACCCAGATAGTACCACTTCATTTTATTTCCGCCAAGGAAGTACGTCTGAAGGTTTTTGGTTGATTTACTTGATATATAAAAACCAAGAAAAAGAATGCCTACAATGTAGGTAAGGATGATACTTATATCAAGAAAACTTAATGTCATGCTTCTATTTATATAATTGGTTTATCTGTTCAGGTTTTCCAGAACAGGTTCTTTTTTGTACAAAAAACAGTTATTAGAGATACGATGCCAGTAAATATTATCCCACGCATAAAACCTCCGGCAGCAGTAATTCCTATGTTATCAAGCCAAACATGTGCTCCGCTTAGTTTTAATAAAGGAATAAGCAGCAAATTACCCGCAGTATAAGCAATCATTGGGTTTTTACCAGTATTGCTCAGGTAAGTAAGTACGGATGAGAAATAGCCTAGTTTCTCAAAAATGATGAATGAAAGTAAGATAAGAAACCCCAATCCGGCCGTTACAAAATAATAGCTGTAGGTAGATATATCTTTTTTGATCCCACCTTCGTAAGCTTCAAAAAATAATCCGAGCATCAGCAGATAAATCCCTGCATGGATAAATTTTGTAAAAAGACTTTTATCCACTCCTTCTTTCACTTGTTTCAGCAGGAGTAAAATTAAGCCTGACAAAAGGAGCGTGGCCATAAGATTCAGAACGAGCCATCTGTTGTATAAACCCACCAGATTACAAAGCAACAGGGCCCAACACAGTATCGCAATAAATAATCCATGAGATTTCTGCGGCTGAACTTTCACCTCTGGCTTTGCCGCAAGCAACCACTCGCCTGCCAATGTTGCGGGTAATACAATAAACAGATATTTTAAGAAATAGAACGTATACATCCAAGTTGCCGGGGACCAGTTAAAGATATAGCTGTTCCAGCTGCCCAGATCTTTAGATGCTAAAAATATAGCCATAATAAAAGGCAGGATCCCTATACGCAAAAGCGGGTTTTTACGGGTAAAGAACCAAACAAGAGACCCAAACAGCGCCATATTGGCCAATACTATGATAATGATATCGTTTGTATAAAAGCTAAAGCCTTTGGCAAAAGGATAAAAGGAGAGGAACAATAAGGCTAAAATTAAACCTGAAATTTTCCATAACCATCCCAATCGTTTAGAGGAAGTGCTTCCGCCCTGCGAATAAATTAAAAAAAGTACAAAAAAGCAGCAAACAGACAACAAGTATTCTTTTAACCCAGGCGTACTGTTCATCATTCCTGAGCGGGCATGTACGGTGAATATTGCAAACGATACCAACAGAAAATAACGCTGTACAGTAGATGCTAATACTTTTAAGATGTATTGGTTTTCTGCTTTCTTTTGCATAGCAAGCGGAAAAGCGGCGCCCATAGAAAACAAAAAGAATGGAAAAACCAGATCTACCCAGGAAATACCGGGCAAATCAGGATTAAAAATATGGTGAGGTGGTGGCACTTGGGCATGGTACATCCATGCAGGTAAAATACCAAAAGAGATACTGCTAGATAATACCATCAGCAGTATTGCCAGTCCTCTCAGGGCATCAAGGCTATGATTTCTTGGTATAATCTGCATCTATAAATTATTATTTCTTCTTTATAATAATGGCACTCATTACCGGTCTCTCACCAGCTGCATCACTTGGCTTTACCGTTTGCTGACCGTTTATCATTAATGAGGTTGATCCTCCACCATCCAGGTTTAATGCAGCGGTGCATCCCATATCTTTCATAAGGGCAGCAAGTTCCGCAAGATTTAGCCCTGTTCCTCCATCTGCATTATTTCCTTCAATTGCTAAGAGAATAACTTTGCCTGTAGCGGTAATTCCAATGGCAGAACGAGCTCTTGATGTGGCATTATCTATCTCTATCAGTTCTTGTTTATCAGAAATATTAATCTCGTTATCTTTAATAAGAACAGGTGAACCACCTATAGCATTCATTACATCCCATATTTTAGCTCCTGCCGGATTTGCGCTGGTAGGCTGAGACGCCGGTGCCTTATTTAATTCATTGGCAGCGGGTACAGAATAGCTATAAACAATTCCATTTCCTGTTCCAACGTTGTATACCCAGGCAACTTCTGGCGAACCGCTTGCAGAAATACCAAAGGCTCCACGGGTGGGATAATACGTTGTAGAAATGCTGTTATAATTCCTGCTTAATGATTTTATATTGGGTGCCAAAATAGTATTGTTATAGATAACCAAGCTGTAAGATGCATTGGTTCCAAAAAAGCCTCCGTTTATACAAGCGTATTTTGTACCGGGTTCTTCCACATAAAGTGTACTTACCTTCTTATTATTGTCTGGAAGTATTGGCTTAAATTCAAGAACAGAACTCTTTGGATCAAATACGATGCAATACGCTTTTGTTGCTTTTCCGTTAGTTGGTGTAGTTTTTTGATAAACCTCTATTCCTGTTGGAAAACCATTCATTAAAGTGCTGGATATTACCCAATCTGAAGGAAGTTTAATTAAATTTTGTTCTGTAACAACTACAGGAACTGAAGTTAAAATCGGCTTAAAATTATCCTTCTTTGCTGAACAAGAATTTGCTAGCAGGATAGTTAAACCTAAGCAGAAAGGAAGTAACCTTTTTAAGTTAATTTTTAACATGATCTGAAATGGCCATTTTAGCTTTTAAATTAATTTCTGTTTGTATTTTTCTCCGAAAATCTTTTTTACCCCTTCTCCAGGGCAAAAAAATTGTAACGAAAAGCCCGCTCGAACGCCCAAATCCAAATTTTTATAAGAACTCAGGTTTAGTTTCAGCATAAATTTGTTTAAGGCCAAAACCTGATATCTATAGCAATATTATTCCAAATTTTTACGGATAGCTCTCCCATAAAAACAAGGGACCATGTCCGCTAACTAAACCAACCTACCATATTATTTCTTTAAACCCTCTCTTAGCGCATTCCAAAGAGGTTGCTTCAAGCGATTATATTCCGGAGCATAAACGTGAACCACGTCAAACAACATTACTCCTCCGGTAGCAGTTGCCCGAATATATTTTATGGTATTGCTGATAGCTTGTTGATTAGCCCAATCTACATTACCCATATCTATGCTGCCATATAAAGGCATTTTATTTCTGGTGATATATTTAGCACCCTTCAAAGATCCTTCAACGCTCCACCAATGATAGGCGAGTCCGGCTGTTGCAGGATTATCTTTCAACATTAACTGGGTAAAATAATTACCTGTCATTAAAAGGTCTAGCTGTTCTGTATATCCTGTTTTGTTATAATCAGGATATGCCCAGTCAAAACGTAGCTCCGGGTCATTAAAAGGATCGTAATTCTCACTCGCCCAGTTTACTCCTACTTGATAATATGTGGTATACCATGCCCCAACATAGGTACCAAATTTTATATTAGGCTTAACACTTTTAACTGCGATTTTCGCCTTTACAAAGAAATCATGTATCACAGTAGCCCTGTAAAGTAACCAGCGTTTATAGTATTTTCCGGTAGCATTGGGCAACACCTGACCACTAACCGTTTTCCAGGTTGAAACAATATCTGAAGGAAAACTCATTTTATTTGCTTCAGTATCATTATATCTTTGCTCCAGAAATTTTATAAAATCATTTTTGCTGAAATCAGAAAAATCTGCATTTATATCTGTGTAGCGTGCATAATCCAGGAGCATTCCATCAATCTCATACTTTGCTACTATTTCCTTAATGATATTGAGTGCTCTTTCTTGCACCGCTGGAATAGCAGGATTAACAAAACCGTTTTTACCTGTTGTTGTAATGGGAACACGGTTTCCACTTGCATCACATACTATAGATTGATACTGATCTCTCCAAAGCGGATCTTCATATACCTTGCCTTTGGAGCTGGATCCTTCAACAAAAGTGACAATAGAGGCGTACACTTTAAAATTACGTTTTCGGGCTTCAGTTACCATAAAGCCCACATAATCAACTCCGGGTGTAAAGCTCTTGCCATCAAGGGTAGTTAATTGCTGCGAATAAATACTAGGATACATCGTATATCCAGTAGACCCTTTTACATCTAATACTAAGCCTGTTACACCTACTTCTTTTAAGGTATCAAGTACTCTTCTGATCTTGGCAGTATCATTAAACCGCCCATAGGTGCCAAAAACATTGGAACGAGCATCTACCCAGATAATTGCTTCCCCTCTTTTAGTGACCGTATCGACAGGAATAGGTTCTCCTCCAGGATTGGAAGTTTTGTCTGGATTGGATTTTTTACAAGCAGCCAAGCCAAATAAACCTATTATTGCAACCGTAATTATCTTATAAATGATCTTCATCGTATTAGATTTTAGAAAAAAGTGGCAAACAAATAACTCTTCATTCTATGAACAAAGAGTTATCTAACAAGAAGTTATTATGGAGTATACTTAGTGAACTCATGCGCTATGATTCCACCATTTGTAAGCAACATGTACACCTGCATCCGCTCTTTATCAGGACTTAGGGTTATACAAATATCTCCTGTACCGTTGACATTTGCATTTGCTCCTAAAAACTCTTCTGAATTATAGATATTGAAAGTTGGATACCTTGGATCTGTAGCAGATAAACTTATCTTGGAATTTTCTGTAACATCAAACAGGCTCATAACTGCATTATTGTAACTAAATGATTTTACAAATTTTTGAACAGCAAGGTATTTTGCGTTATTAAATTCTATATAATCTGTAGCAAAGTGGAATATGCCGAAAACATCAGTTTCATTTGCGAAACCAATGATTCTTTCATTCGTTACACCATTTACCAAACCTATTTCAAACTGGTAATTGATAAAATAATTTGCATTAGCATCGGCAGAAGTAGGCTGTGCATCTGCGTTATAGCCCATAAAACTGGCGGCTCCACCTGTAACTGACAAGTATCTTACAACTTCAGGAGTATTATTTAATAGTATGCCGTTTTGCACTCTCCATTTGTATATGACGGAAGATTGACCAGCAGTAGACATAATCACCGCATTGGTATTGAGGTCTCCATAAATATTAACCCGTCTTCCTACTCCGCCATCTCCTGTTACTGCACCTGGATTGTTGTTAGTCCAATCGATCAATTTTACAGGCACAGCATCAATATCACTCCATTTATAGGCAATGAATTTGCCACTTTTAGCGCCATAAGTTGCCCCCAATAGATGGCCAGAAGCATCATGTGCAACTTGGAAAGACAAAACAGTATAAGGAAGGGCCATATCTTTAACATAAGCCCCTGTAAACCGGTTAAACACCCTATATTTAGCTGGACTTGTTCTAAGAGAAGTAACCAGATAATTTCCGGAAATTGCAAACGAAGTTTCCATATTGGTGGTAAAACCTAGTTCAGCCGCGGATTTACTCCACAATCTTCTGTTTATACCTACACCATAATCTAGTTTTACAGGTTCGGTTGCTTTAAGTGTATAGATTTTTTTAGAACCATCTATACCTGTTATAGTTAAAGGTATATTTTGTGATAGATTGATGGTAGAGCCGTTTGCGATAGAACTGCTTGAGTGTTTATTAATACTAAGATTAAGTGTAGCGCTAGTTACATCGGTTCCCGGTAAAATATAAAATAAAATATCCGCATCTTTAATAACGGCTTCTACACTTTGAGAAGAACTACCGGCTTGATATTTTATATTTGAATTAGTGATAGATACATCGCCAACCTTTTTAGAAACCACAACAAATGATCTAATTTCGCCAGATCCTGATGTAATTTTTAAAGTAAATGGTTTGGATACATTCTGTATAATACCTAAAGCAGGAGTTACAATCGCATCCGAAGGTACAGTTGATCTTAAAATTATTTTTGAAAGATCAACTTCATTATCAGAATTGGCTGGATAATAATAAGGTATATCGAAATAAATTGTATCCTTATTAGCACTGTAACGAGGTTCGAAGAGACGACTACTACCTTTACCTTCCAAAGTTCCATATACGTCAGCCAGTTCATTACTGGTATTGTGTATCACCTCTTCCGCTTTCTTGCAAGAGTTAAGCATCAGACAAACCAATGCAGTAACAATAAAACTTAATGATAATTTTTTCATTATTAAAAATTTAATATTATGATTAAATACTACCATCCCTTGATTTGAGTAATAGCGTTATTTTTCAAAATTTCATCTAAAGGAATTGGAATATAATATAGAGCAGGTGTAAACTGCCGGTTTGAATTATCAACGGATACGGTAGTATAACTAACACCTGAGCCATTGGGAGTGATTTTATGTCCCGTAAACCTAATATTATTCAACACAATGTGTGCTTTTCTCCATCTTCTAAGGTCCCAGTAACGATGTCCTTCAAAAGCAAGTTCTACAATTCGCTCATGTTCGATGGCTTTCATCATCTCTGTTCCCGTCTGCGAAGGTGTATTTGGTAATCCTCTTTTTGTTCTAAGAGCATTTAGTGATAATTTTGCCCCTGCAATATCATTGATTTTGGTTTTTGCTTCTGCATCGATTAATAAAACCTCAGCGTAACGCATTTCTATCCAGCTTTGATCACTTTTATTAACCACAATACTTGTATTTAGCGGATCTAATAATTTTTTGGCATAATAACCACTAACTGTTCTTTTTGGATCACTGGAAGCGCCATATTCAGTGAAGCCTTCAACTGCATCAGAAGTAGTAGTATTTATTGTTCTGCCTTTCCAAACAGCACCATTATACAATATAGTTGCATTAAAACGGGCCTCCCTGTTTGCATAAGGATTAGCTGCCATTGTTGAGTTCGACCATGAGAAAGTAGAGCCATCACTCATCTCAAATTCATTTACAAGCTCCGCTGTTGGCACTCCGTAAACCAGTACTTGTCCTGGTGCATCTTTTGGTGGTGCAAAACCTAAATCGTACTGATGAGTTAGCTGAGGCCTTACGAAATCTATTTTAAAGATAGCTTCCTTCGTATTTTTATTGGTAAAAATAGAGGCAAAGTTTGCATCCAGATCGTATAACCCTTCAGCGGCTAATTTTTTAACTTCATTTGCAGCATTGGAAGCATTGGTATAATAAGCACTGGCTTTTGAAGCCGGTACCCCTGTTAATTCATCGGTATTAAATTGCTTTTTATCATATTCTGCAATAGATGCAGCATACAACCAAGTTCTGGCCAGCATTCCGAAAGCGGCGCCTTTTGTAGCTCTTCCTGTATTAATGGCATCCCATGTTTTAGGCAAATTTGCTGCTGCAAAAGCAAAATCCGCAGCTATAAAATTCCAGCAATCGTCTTCGCTAGAACGAGGATTGTCTTTATTAGAGGTTAGCTTATCGAGCAACACTACGCTACCATGCAGTCTAACCAGCCAGAAATAAACATATCCACGTATGAAACGGGCTTCGGCTTGAAATTTCAACTTTGCGTCTCCATCCAGACCCTTAGCTTTTTTATCCAGTCCTTCTAAAAATTCGTTTAAACGACGGATACGGGCATATCCTGTAGCCCAGTAATTTAATTGCGGTCCAGAAGCACTTACTCTTGATGCATCTGAAGCCAGAATATTCACCGTTCCATTTCCGGAAATTCCGGAGGTATATTTCATTACATCCGTTAATGCATCTGTTGCATTATCATATCCAATAGGAAAAGTACCAAATTTGAACGTACTAAACTCACTATACATTCCTATCACATAGGATCTGATATTGGCAGGATTCTGATAAACAGCTACGTCAGTATATCTATCTAAAGGATTGGTGTCTATTTTACATCCACTCATGGCAAGAATAGCTCCGGCCACAACAAATGATTTTTTTATTGCTTTTATATATTGTTTCATAGCTGCTAATTAAAATGTTACGTTCATTCCACCGGAAATCATTTTTTGCTGCGGATAAAATCCATTATTTACGTTAGGCATTTCAGGATCTAAGTATTTTAACTTATCCCAGGTAAAGAGATTAAAGCCAGATACATAGAAGCGAATTCTTTCTATTTTATATTTAAAAAAGCTCTTTGGAAGTGTGTAACCTAATTGAATGGATTTTAATCGTAAATAATCATTGTTTACAATAAAACCTGAGTTGGCATTTGCATTATGCGGAGAAAGTGCTACCCCTCCGGAAGTTAACCTTGGATATTTTGCATTTGTATTAGTAGGAGTCCATGCTTGCTCTACTAAATAGTATGGCGAATTTCCGAATCCATAAAATGTTTTAGTAAACGGACTATTATCCTCAATTCCAGAGGTACCTGAAGAACCTTCATATACTCCGCCTAAAGCAATACTGGATAGAGCAGCTCCTTGAAACAGAGCAGAAAAATCAAATCCGGAATAACTGGCTTCCAGATTAAGACCGTACATAATCTCTGGTAAATTACTTCTTCCAATAAAGGTCATGTCTGCATCACGTGTAATGCGTCCATCTCCATTTAAATCTTTGTATTTGAAATAACCAGGGGCTATTGCACCGCTACTTGGAGAAGAACCATTTCTTGCTTCCTCCCATGATTGATAAAAGCCCTCAACAACAAATCCCATTTTTTCTCCAATAGGGCGGCCTGTTCTTTTTTGCCAAGACGGAAGATTTGGGTTTTCATTAATTAAGATGGTCTTATTTCTGGCCCAGTTAAAATTACCAGTAACAGAATAGTTAAATTTATTTAACCTATTTCTGTGTCTGATCTGAAGGTCAAATCCCCTATTATCGGTTATGCCATCATTAAATGTTGAAGGGTAATTACCACCAATTGATGGAGGATAAAGAGATCCCCTTCCTGTTAAAACATCAGTTACAACTTTATAGAAATAATCAAAATCAATACCCAGTTTACCATTCCATAGTTCTGCTTCAAAACCTACATTTGTAATATGATGCTTCTCCCATGTTATATCTCTATTCGGCGGACTTTGTGTATAAAGCGCTGCAAGAGGTGCACCTCCAATAACAACTACAGGGCTTTCTGTTAAGCTAAAACTTGGAAGATAGGCAAATGCCGTTCCCGTTCCATCTTTACCCGAAACACCATGAGAAGCCTTAAATTTTAAGAAATTTACAGTATTTTTTATTTTACTAAAAAAAGCTTCTTCACTCGCAATCCAGCCAAATCCCGCTCCTGGGAAATAACCCCAACGTCCTTCTTCTGGAAAGTTAATGGAAGCATCTGCTCTAAAAGCTGCTTCAAATAAATATTTTCTTTTATAAGAATAATTGACCCGTCCAACATATCCACTCCTAGCCTCTACGCCACTAGAACCTGTAGGACTGATAAAATCTTGTGAGGCAGAACTGCCAAAATCAATATCCTGAAGTTCGCCTAATGCAAAATTCCTAGCTCCTGCTGAAAACAGGTTCGATTTCCTTTGCGACCACTCATACAATACCAAAGCGGTAAAGGTATGCTCATTAAAAGTTTTTGTATAATTTAAACTTGGCTGAAATGATACTCTGTTGTTCTGGCTATAACTTTGTCGTAATGTATTTACAGTAATACCCGGAGGGTTGGCCAGCAATGTGAAATCTCCCGTGGTTTGGTTTCTTCCTCTTCCCATTAATTGGTATGGAGTTGTCCAGCTTTTATTTTCTGTAGCATTTTTATCAAATGAGGACAGCACTTTAGCGGTAAGACCCTCCACCCATGGAATTTTAACATTGAAAGTTAGCGTACTTTGGAAAACATCGGTTTCGCTATTCTGGTATCCTGATTGCAATACGGAGGCAATCGGGTTAACATATCCTCCATTACTATTATAAGCCGTTGGTAAACCATTCGCTGCATACATCGGCATGTTAGGCAATGCTCTAACTGCCTGATAGAATGGATTAAAATAAGCAGTATTATCCGGAGATATGCCAGGTGTAGTAGTTTTTTGCATCCTTGCACCAAGATCTAATGAAACAGAAAGAATCTTGTTTAACTGGGCGTCAAGGTTAGTTCTTATATTATAGCGTTTATAGCCTGTATTTGCCACTACACCATCCTGATCTAAATAACCAATATTAGAGAAGTATTTAACTTTTTCTGTTCCGCCTCTAACCGTAATACTGTGGCTTTGAGTAGCGCTTGATTTCCCCATAAGCTCACCCACCCAATCCGTATTTCCCAAAAGCGGGTTTGTATTGGTTCCATTTCTAACTGCATCTATCTGCGCTTGATTATAGGTCAAGGGGCTCGGATTTTGCCCTGTATTCAACCTGTACTCATTATCCAGTTCTTCAGCTCTGGAAAACCAATCCATATAATCCGGGCCGTTTAAAAATTTAGGGAAACGGGTATTGGAATTTACCATTAAAGCAGCGTCATAAGTTATTTTTGCCTGTTGAGCTTTACCTCTTTTAGTAGTTACTAATATTACTCCGTTTGCACCTTGTAAACCATATACCGCTGCAGATAAAGCATCTTTCAAGACTGAGATACTTTCAATTTCATTAGGATCTAATTGAGAAAAAGGACGTTCAACCCCATCTACAATTACAGTAGGTCCCTGCGCACCTGCATAAGTAGATGTACCCCTTACGCGAAGAGTGGCGTCATCTGCACCTGGCCTTCCTGATTGTTGTAAAGTGGTGATACCGGGCAAACGACCAGCCAGCATATTAGTGATATTCATGGTTGGCGATTGTTTCAAATCATCGCTATTAATCTGAGCTACAGATCCGATAACATTAGCCTTTTTCTGAGTGCCATAACCTACTACAATTACCTCATTAAGCTGCGGATCAGATTCTTGTAAAATTATACTAAGCGTTGTACTGGAAATCTTAATTTCTTGAGAAACAAAACCAATGGAAGTAAACACCAACGTATTCTGTCCAGCATCAAGAGCTAAAGAGAATTTACCATCAACATCTGTTACAGTTCCTTTATTGAAATTCTTAACTCTTACTGAAACACCCGGCAAGACGTCCCGATTTTTATCTGTAATCGATCCATTAATTGTTCGAGACTGTGCAGATGCAGCAATATTGAAGCATAACATGTAAAGCATTATGGGCAGCATCATCCATAATAGCTTCTCTTTTTTTGTAAATAGTTTCATCATAATATACAGGTGATTTAATTAGGAATAAGCTGATATAATAATTTAATGTGAACTGAAAACTTTAAGTGTACTATTTTAAAATCTAATGATCAATTAGCTAAATTTCACTTTGTTAAAACAAATATATAATATTTTTAAACAAGTCAGCAACAATTATTAAATTTTTTTATAAAGTATTTTTAAATAAAGGTTTTCTATACGTGATATACAGCAAATGGAACAGATAGCCAATCAATTGCGCTCGTGTCCACGTAACAAAACAAAGGATTTAATACTTAATTTTCTCTCGTGATGCCAAGTCAGAAAAAAAGCTAAAATGAGTCAAGATACTTCCAGACCAATAAGAACCGGTATGAGCACCGGGCTGTGCAATGTAAGTTGCTTTAATTTTCAACTCATCGCATTTATCTCTGAACTTTTTATTGGCAGAGTAGAGATAATCTTCTGTACCACAATCAAAGATTATTGACTTATTCAAACCTACTATATTGATGAGATTATTTATAGCCGAATAGTCATCAAAAGCTTTATTTTCATCAGAGTACATGCCTAAATGCTCAGCCAAGGTTGTTTTTTTAAACCCGGAGTATCTTAAATTCAGTACTCCTGAAGTACTGCCTGCACTGAGAAACAGGTTAGGATGGCGTAAAAAAAGCCACATGGCACCATAACCTCCCATACTAGCCCCGCTAATAAATACACTTTTCCGGTCTGCACTATAGATTTCAAATATTTTGGGCATTAATTCTTTAATAAAAAAGCTCTCGAACTGCGAACTATCTCGCAGTGGCGAATTTAAATACCAGCTCTTCTTTAATCCATCCGGACAAACAATAATGAAACTGTATTGATCTGCAAGTTTCTGGAGATCTGCAAGCTTGCTCCATGCTTTGTAATTTGCCGAATGGCCATGAAGTAAAAAAACTACCGGATATTCTATAGTTTTTTTATATGATGAAGGCTTATAGGCCCATATTGTATCAGGTGATTTTAGATACGTTGAATTCATAATTATTGTTTCCTGACAAAAAGCAGTAACTGGGACCAATAGCGACCAAAACAAGACAAAGAACTTCATACTTTATAATTTTTATTAAAAACTTTGCCGAAATTAATACTTTTCGTTAGATACTTCTATCCGTGATCATAATAAATAAATGTTAATTCTGCAACAGTATGATTCAAGGAGTATCAACGGAATGTACAAAAAGGTAACACAGAATAGTCTAAAAAGACTGATTTAAACAAACTTTTACCCCTGTAATTACTGTATGTCAATTCATTGAATAGGTTTGTGTTACCTAAATTAAAAATTAAAAACAGGTAGTCGGATAGGTAACGAGGACTTTGGCTTTCTTGACGTTGAGGGGAGAACAAATGAAAAAACACTCTAAATCAGGAATTTAGACAGTTTCGATGAGGCTTTAAAACCGCTTTTGTGCGCCCACCTGGCTCGAACAAGGCATCAAAAGTGAGTACCATGGCACAAGGCATTATCTCATAATAGATAATTATATGGAAAATTCCATTACGATCATAACAACAAAAAATGTTTTGGGGAAGTTAAACTCTGATGTTTCAGCTATAACGCGAGGAATAACGTAACCAAAGGAGCTTAAGCATTATAAATGAAAAACGTTCGCAAGTGTTTAGCAACTTGCGAACGTTTGTGGTGGCTACTGTACAAATCTCGAACTATTTCCTGTACGATTTGCGTTTAATCGCAGATTTGGATTTATAATTTAATTCTCGCATTGCAGGAAAAAAGGGAGTAAATTGAGGTATGATGTTATAGAAACTTTTTAAAGAAGAGCATACCGAAAGCGAATCATTAGAATTTAAATCTTATAGTGAAAGAAACACCTTTGACAATCAGTTAAACAAAGGGATCATAAGAGGTATTAATGCTTGTCTGAACCCATCAGAAGAATTTCTAATCTTGGGTACTTCGGTTTGAACCAGACCACAAGGCAGGTCTAGGGAAATATTTACAGGAGTTCTTCCACCTGTAAACACAAAAAAAACGCTGGACATTACCTTTTAACCTGTATGTCAACTTTGCCGTAGTGATTTTAACCATCATCATTTTGAACCGGACGAAAAGAAAGCTAATAAGTTGTAACCGACTTTTTAAAATCTATTTTTTTAATATAGTATTCTGCTCAAAGTGTTGCTTGCGTCCTCCTAACTATGTTAATCTTCCTTAACGTCATGCGAACCAGTACCATGATCCCTTTTATCTTTTACAGTTTGCTTACCAAAGCTATAGGTAAGCACTAAGGCAACACTACGTGTATCGTTATAATAATTGTCCTTGATACGTAATGCACCGAGCATATAATTGAAACGGTCTTTGTTGCTTTTTAGAAGATCCTGTGCAGATAAAGTGATATTGAACGGACCTGTTGTTTTCCGCAATCTAATTTCCGTATCCAGCCGGTTACCAATACGAGTATTAACAATTGTTCCTGGAAAGGAATTATTAACAATCAGCGTACTGCTTAAACCTGCCTTTTTAGAGATCGTGAATGTTTGGTTAGTGGATAGTATCAACTGTAAAGTATTATTATTAATCGCAATGTTATTGCATATTCACCTCTGGTAACCACATAGCCCGCTACCACCGTTCCTGAGAAACGCCACCAAGTCTTGAACTGACTATTGTAACTGGCTGTTGTGGAATAGCCATATCGGTTACCGTAGTTGGTTTTTTGGTTTATAATGGTGTCACCCAAATTATAGGGAAGTGCGTAATCTCACCTATAGTCTGACTTGCGGCCAATTGCAGGGTCAGCGATCCCAGCTTACCGTTCAAGCTATGACTTAATTCCTGGCGATAGTACTTAACTGGGAGGAGAAGTGGATTCCCGGTAAAATATGCCTGATCAGTGGTATAAGTACGGAAAGGGTTTTCCTTTTCGTAAAAAATGCTATAATCATATATACCTTCATGCTTAACAAAGCTTTCATCTCCGGCCAAAGCGACCTATGCCTTTTCTTATACTCTTTGATGGCGCCCGGTTTTAACTTCAATTTTAAATGCTACCTGTATCATCCAATACCTTATTTATTTAATACAATTAGCTTCACTCTAATGGTAATCCCACTTTTGTATAGCTATAAAAACAGAGTTGGTTTATAATGAAAGGCAATAATAAATTTATACCACGGCTTAACTGTTACCCGCTGTATCCGGAAATCCGCGTAATTTTAATGTTCATGCGAGTTGGTTTACAAGTCATATCTGCCAATTCGAAAGCTATCAGTATCTAATTTGCGACCTCATATGTCATCGTTTAGGATTAAAATAGAAGAAGGCATACAATCCTCCCTTATAATAACTTTTTTTTTGTTTAAAAATGTTTTATTTTATTTAATTATATGTTTTAAATAATTAATATTGTATTAAAATATTACAAATCATTTTTCGGCCTAAAGATTAATGGTTTGTGATGATGGCCCTCACAGGTAACTTATAATAACCAATTATAGATTTTCACAAGGCTTTGGCCTTAATTTTTAATGCAACCTTAACGATAATGAATAAACAATTATTAAAAGTCGGCTTATTTGGTATTGGATTAGATGCCTACTGGGAGCAGTTTGAAGGTTTGGAAGAAAGACTAAAAGGCTACCTGGCCATAGTAGAAGAAAAGCTAAAAGCCATCCATCCGGGGATAGTGAATCTTGGTCTGATCGATACGGCTGAGAAAGCCTTTGAGGCTGGCGGTCAATTCAGGAGGGAGGATGTTGACCTGATCTTTTTATATGTAACTACTTATGCCTTGTCTTCAACAGTTTTACCTGTGGTGCAAAGAGCTAAAGTGCCGGTCATCATTCTGAACCTGGCACCGGAGGCGGCAATAGATTATAACGCCTTTAACCAGATGACCGACCGTACTAAAATGACCGGCGAATGGCTGGCTTATTGCTCAGCCTGTCCGGTACCGGAAATAGCTAATGTGTTTAACCGTACCGGTATCAAATTCCACCAGATCACAGGTATGTTGCATGATGATCCGGAATGCTGGGATGAGGTAACCGAATGGGTGGAGGCTGCCAAAGTAGCCAACATCATGGCCTATAATCGCCTGGGTTGCATGGGGCATTATTACAGTGGTATGCTGGATATCTACACCGACCTTACCCAGCAATACGCCAGCTTTGGTGGCCATATTGAATTATTAGAAGTAGATGAACTGGCCTGGCTCAGAAAATTAGTCACCAATGAACAAATAGCCGAACGGGTAAAACTTTTTCATACGCAGTTTGATGTGCAAAGTGATTGCTCGCAGGAAGAGCTGGAGCGGGCGGC
Organism: Mucilaginibacter sp.; assembly: GCA_028287805.1. Classification (GTDB taxonomy): domain Bacteria; phylum Bacteroidota; class Bacteroidia; order Sphingobacteriales; family Sphingobacteriaceae; genus Mucilaginibacter. The sequence continues at coordinate 25,349 of JAQBOY010000005.1, read as the reverse complement.
CAGGACCTCGGTAGCGCTGGATATGCTGGTAGATAAATATCAGTTGGGCTCTATGGCCTATTATTATAAGGGGACTGGTAATATGGATAACGAAGACACCATCAGTTCCATCATATTGGGTAACTCATTGCTTACCGCCCGAAACATCCCGGTAGCGGGTGAATACGAGATCAAGAACGCGCAGGCTATGAAGATCATGGACAGCTTTGGATCTGGTGGCTCCTTTACCGAATACTATGCCATGGATTTTAATGATGATGTGGTGCTGATGGGACATGACGGTCCTGGTCACATCAAAATAGCCGAAGGCAAAACAAAAGTACGTCCGCTAAAAGTATATCACGGCAAGGTAGGCAGGGGCCTGTCGGTCGAGATGTCGGTAAGGAATGGCCAGATCACCCTGCTCTCGGTGGTAGAGCAGCAGGGTGGCAAACTGATGCTGTTGGTGGCCGAAGGGGAATCAGTGCCCGGACCAATATTGGAGATTGGTAATACCAATAGCAGATATAAATTCAGTATAGGAGCACGCAGGTTTGTCAATAACTGGAATAGCTATGGTCCGGCGCATCATTGTGCTGTAGGTGTAGGTCACATCAGCTCCAAGATCAGTAAGCTGGGGCAATTACTTAATATAGATGTTGTTCAGGTTTGTTAAGCAATGTGTTGTTGTTTAATATGCTTGCTAATTATTTCAAAACATTTCTTTTTTGATAACATAAAACAAGCTTTACTTTAACATGACGGCCTTATTATTGCAAAGTATTTAACTATTTAACTAAAAATATTAAAATATGTTAAAAGTGGTTGTTATTATGTGTTTTTATTTCTTTTATTTTGTTTTATTTCTTTTATTTTTATTTATTTGAAAAGAATTTAGCAAAAGCTAACCAATTAACCATTAATAATTTACATCCTGTTAATATGTTCCTGTCCATTAATGGGCTAAGAATTCATTTATTAAAAAACCTAAACCATTATGCAAAAAAACCTTTACTATGCTATTTTCAGAAAAAAGCATTTTCATTTATTCCTGCTTGCCTTGCTTTTGGGCACATCGGCATTCGGCCAGCAGGCAGCTAAGATCAGGGGCAAGGTGATTGATGATCGGGATGAGCCCCTTCCTGAGGTAACTGTATTAATTAAAGGTACACAAACCGGTGTTTCAACTAATGCCGATGGCGAGTATTCGATTAATGCTTCTCCAAATTCTGTTTTAATATTCAGGCTACTGGGCTTTGAGAATACAGAAGCTACAGTTGGTAACCGGCAGGTAATTAATATCAAGTTAAAGATAGCTGCAAAAAGCCTGGATGAAGTTGTTGTAAGTTATGGTAAACAACGTAGCAGAGAAGTTACCGGGGCTATTACGCAAATTAGCGCCACGTCTTTACAGGATATGCCTGTAGGGCAGTTTGCACAGCAATTGCAGGGAAAAGTTGCCGGTGTTGATATTTCACAAACCAGCGGCCAGCCGGGGCGCGGTATGGCATTCCGCATACGTGGGGCGGCATCACTTGCTTTAGATTATCAACCGCTATTTGTTATTGATGGTATGCCTGTTACAGGCAGTATTAATAACATCAACCCCGATGAGATTGAAACATTTACAGTATTAAAGGATGCATCATCTACCGCTTTATATGGTTCGCGTGCGGCAAATGGGGTTATACTGATCACCACTAAGCACGCGAAGGCAGGGGATTCAAAAATACAATTTAGCAGTAATTATGGTGTGCAAAAGATTCCGATGAATAGGGTACCTGACATGATGAATGCAAATCAATTTGCCACTTTTATGAATGAAAGATACCAGGACCAGGTGAAGTATGAAGGTGTTACTGCCGCAATTGACCCTGCTTATGCTAATCCCAGCCAATACGGTGAGGGTACCAACTGGTTTAATCTGCTTACCCGAGCGGCGCCTATACAGAGTTATGATTTGACCGTACAAACAGCACGGGAAAAATCTACATCTACAGTAATAGCGGGTTACCAGTCGCAGGAAGGAGTTATCGTAAATACAGGCACCAAGCTTTTTTCTTTACGCTTAAATCAGGACCTAACCTCAAGTAATAATAAATTAAAGATAGGGTTTAACCTTGCGCCAAGTTATCGTTTAGATCATAATAACAGACTAAGTACAGACGGTGTTGGTGGTTTATTTGAAAGAGTATTTGAGTCAAGCCCTTTAATTTCTCCATATAATCCTGATGGTAGTTACACGAAAAATGTGAACTCTCCCGGTATGGTTTCCTACATAAACCCGCTTGCCCAGTTTATGTTAAACAAGGATGATTACATTACAACACGGATATTAGGAAATGCTTATTTAAATTATGAGTTTTTACCAGGACTGAGTTTAAAGACAAACGTAGGTGCAGACAAAGGAGCTGAAACACGCAACCAGTTTACTCCGGCCAGCATCACAGCCAACTCCATAAATACAGGTTTAAGTAGTTCTGTAGATAATTATTCCTGGACCGCAGAAACAAACCTTCAATACAATAAAACAATTGCTACCGATCATAATATTCAGGCTTTGGTAGGTTATTCTGCACAAAAATTCAGCCAGGTAAGCAATTCAGTATCAGGTACAGGTTTTCCAAGTGATGATATACCTTATCTAAGTGCGGCCACATCTATAACTGCCGGCACAAGTAACATTACTGAATATTCCCTGCTATCAGCCATTGGCCGTTTAAATTATAATTATAAGGGCAAGTACTTATTGCAGGGTGCTGTACGTAGTGATGGATCATCAAGATTTGGAACGGACCGTAAGTATGGATACTTCCCGTCTGTATCTGTAGGATGGATTATCAGTGATGAAAAATTCATGGAGAATTTTAAAGCTATAGATTTTCTTAAAATACGCTCAAGCTATGGCGTAACAGGCAACAACAATATTGGTAATTATACAGCACTTTCAGTTTTAGGAAAATACAATTATGTGGTAAACGGAGTATCGGTTCCGGGACAAACCATTGGTACATTAGGTAATTCTGACCTGGCCTGGGAACGAAACAAGCAATTTGATGTTGGTTTGGATTTGACAATCCTAAATAATCGTATCACCATTGCTTATGATTATTATCACAAAATATCAGATGGCTTAATTCAGTCAATGCCTATTCCAAGAGCGTCCGGCTTTTCGTCAGTCAATTTTAACATAGGGCAGTTTGCGTTTTGGGGACATGAGATTGCTGTAAACACTGTTAACTTAACCGGGAAACTAAAATGGAATACCAACTTTAATATTTCATTTGAAAGAAACATCATTGAATCGCTGGTATCCCCGGGATTTATCCGCAGGAATAACACCGTTTCTTCAGATTATTACCGTAACCAGGTAGGGCACCATTTAGGAGAGTTTTATGGGTTTGTTTTTGAAGGATTGTATAAAGACGCAAACGACCTGGCTAATTCGGCTAAGTACGGCAGCGCTTCCGATGTTGGTACAATTAAGGTGAAGGATCTCAATGGAGATGGTGTAATTGACGATGTGAATGACCGTACGTTTATTGGCGACCCAACTCCTGATTTTAATTTCGGGATCACCAATAACTTCACTTATAAAAACTTTGACCTGAACATTTCTATGGCGGGCGCTGTTGGCGGGAAGATTTTAAATGCTGCTAAATGGGCCTATCAAACCAATATGGATGGTTCAAGAATGTTGCTTGCCGCCCCGCTTGACCACTGGAGATCGCCCGAAGATCCTGGTTCCGGAATTTATCCCAGAACTAAAACCGGTACAACTGCTATGGGCCGGCAGGTAAACTCGCAATGGGTTGAAAGCGGTTCTTATTTGACAGCAAAAAATATTTCTCTGGGATATAATTTCAAATTGAAGGATAGCGGCATGCTGAAAAATTTAAGGGTATATGGATCTGTTCAGCAGGCTTTTATTATAACCAACTATTCTGGTATGAATCCGGAGATTAGCTTTTCTGGCCTGGATGCTACTCAGGGCATTGGTGTAGATGAAAATGCCTATCCTGTACCAAGAACATTCTCACTTGGCATTCAAACTACATTTAAATAAGATCATCTCATATATAATAAGACATGAAAAAAATATATATCTTAATTACCATACTTGCATTTACAGCAGTATCCTGTAAAAAGAGTTTTATTGACCTGATCCCAAATGACTCGGTTTCACCTACCACTTTTTATAAAACCGAGTCGGATTTCAGGCAGGCAATTGCAGCAGCATATGCTCCGCTGCAGGATTTAGCAGTTAACGATTACTTTACCTCAGAAATGCGGTCGGATAATAGCCATTATCAGCCCTATCCAAGTAACCGGGGTACTGCCAATGTTCAGAGAGAGAGCATATCTGATTGGGTTGATGATCCAACCAATGCTTACACTAACGCGGTGTATTTCCATTGCTATAATGGTATCTCAAGGTCCAATATTGTTATTGGAAGGCTGGCTCCTGTAAATTTGGCCGCCGGTGTAAAGAGTGATATTGACGGACAGGCAAAGTTTTTAAGAGCCTGGAATTACTTTAAGCTCGTACGGCTTTTTGGCGCTGTTCCTTTATATATAAAAGAGGTAACTAAAGCGGAGGAGGCTTTTCTACCACGCTTAACCGTTGACGAGGTTTATGCACAGATAATCCTGGATGCGAAAGACGCGATAAATGAACTGGCTCCGCCGGCAAAATTTCCGCAAATCGGCCAGGCAACAAAAGGATCAGCAACTATGCTGTTAGCCGAGGTGTATATGACTCAAAAGAAATATGCTGAGGCCGAAATATTGCTCAATACGCTACCGGCAATGGGTTATGGCTTAAATGCTAATTATGCAGATGCTTTTTTAACAACCAATAAAAACAGCAAAGAGTCTATTTTTGAAATACAATATTTACAAGGGACTGATAAGGGTACCCAGCCAAGCAATTTTATATACCAGTTTTTACCAAGAACTAAGAATACCGGGATAGTTACCACATTTGGAACAACGGTTATTGCTACAGATAACTCAGGTTCAGGTGGCTGGAATACGCCCACGCAGGATTTGATAAGCACTTACGAGCCCAATGATAAACGCCTGGATGCCTCTATCGGAATTGCCGAAGGTGCATACAATACGAGCGACCTCCTTGTAATTTCGGCCAATAAAAGTGTGGTAAATTATACGCCGGCAGCCGGAAAAGTAGGTGTCCCTTATATTAAAAAATACCTTCATTCTCATGTCGTTTCTAATAATACTAATGATAACTGGCCCATATATCGTTACTCAGACGCGCTTTTATTGTTAGCCGAAGCTCAAAACGAACAAGGGAAATCGGGACTGGCCTTAACTAATTTAAATGCAGTTCGTGCCAGGGCCGGATTAACAGCAAGCACAGAAACAGACCCGACGAAATTGCGCGCTATTATTATGCATGAAAGAAGGGTAGAGCTTGCATTCGAAAACCATCGCTGGCATGACCTGGTACGCACTGGCACTGCAATAACAGTAATGACTATTTATGGAGCTAAGGCAAAAACAATATATAGCTACCTTCCGGCAAATGCATTTGTTATTAATGCTAACAGGTTGCTGTTCCCTATACCACAATCAGAAAAAGAACTAAACCCTCAGTTAATACAAAATCCAGGTTATTTTTAATAGTTGATTTTATATGCAGTCTTTAAATTTTTTAATTCTCTTTTAAATCAAGTAAAATAACAGATATGGCAAATAGAACCCATTACAGTATCCCCCTGATGATCATGAGCGCAGTAGCATGTTTGTCGGTACCAAAGCTTTATGCGCAAAAAAAAGCGGTAATCATTAACTGGGGAAAAACGGTTTCGGTTTCAAAAACAACACCAACCCTTCAGGTAGTGTATAATCCAATGCTGCGCGCCAATTCACCTATCTATAAAGGTACTTTTGAGGCGTTAAAAAATTTAGGGGCTGACTATGTGCGGTATGTGCCATGGTTCCCTTATCCCAAAGCGGCGGTTGTTGAACTGAACGCACCCACAAAAGAGCAAACTTACTGGGATTTTACCTACGCAGATCCTGTTATGCAGGACCTGATGGAAGCTACTAAAAGGCATTCGGTAGTAGTGAATTTTAGTACCATACCTGTATGGATGTTTAAAACTGACAAAACGGTTGAGGTCGATGCAAATGCCGACGAGGTTAACTGGAACTATAACCAGGGGAAAGAACTAAGGGATACTACCATGAAGGAACTGGCCGGTTATTTTGCACGGCTGTTAAGCTGGTATACCAAGGGAGGGTTTACTGATGAATTGGGTAAGTTTCATAAATCAGGTCATTACTATAAAATACCTTACTGGGAAGTGCTGAACGAACCGGACCTGGAACATAGAATATCGCCTAAACTATATACAAAAATGTATGATGCCATTGTTCTCGAATTAAAAAAAGTATCATCTGAAACTAAGTTTGTTGGCATATCCGTAGCTTATGAAACTAACCCCGAATGGTTTGAATACTTCTTAAACCCTGCAAATCATAAGGCAGGTGTACCTTTGGAAGGGATTTCTTATCATTTTTATGGGCGCCCGGCCTCCGTTTATCAAACCATAGACAGTTACCAGTATTCATTTTTTGATCAGGCAAATGGCTTTCTTGATCGTGTAAGGTATATCGAGAATATACGCAAACGGCTTGCTCCGGGTGTGTTTACACAGATCAATGAAATTGGTACCATATTGCAGGACCGGGATTATAAAGAGGTTATCCCTGATGCCTACTGGAATCTATCGGGGGCCATGTATGCCTACATCTACTTGGAACTTACCAAAATAGGTATTGATGTTGCAGGCGAATCACAATTGGTAGGCTATCCAACACAGTTTCCGGATGTAAGCATGATGAACTGGACGAACAGTAAACCCAACGCTCGTTATTGGGTGTTGAAATTACTGAAAGATAATTTAGGTCCGGGCGATAAGCTGCAAATCACAGCCGTTAACAATCCTGATGTTACAGGTCAGGCATTTGTAACCGGCAACGGTAAAAAGTTACTACTTATTAATAGAAGAAATAAAGAGGTACAGCTTGATTTGCCGGCTGATGCAAAAAATGCCGGTGTTAATTATGTGGATATTACTACAGCTGATGATCCCGTTGGGCAATATCAGCTTGAACACAGCACCATAACACTCAAACCATTCGCGGTAGCTGTAGTGAGTTTTAAATAATAACACCATAACCTTAAGCGGGCGTGTAAAACGGGCCGCGCTTAGGTGTTATTGGATTTGTAATAATAAACACGAGATAGGGACAACTGTGTTACCGGTGTGGTAAAGTTTAAAGAAACAAGCTTAGATGATAAGCTGATTTAAAAACCAATTAGACCAACGCTATGAAACCAATTTTACAATTTAGAGATCCTTGTGTTATTAAAAAAAGAAATAGCCAATCCAGTAGTAGAAGTTATACTTCTTTACAAAGAGTTATGGCTTTGGTTTTAATCCCGTATATTGTTTTTTCGGGCTGTAAAAAGCTGGTAATTGCACAAAACGGCGTAGAAGCCAGCACTTCTTCTCCTTCAGAATTAGCTACCAATGCCGTATCGAGCGCGGATTTTATGATTGCTGTTATCCCTGATACGCAAACCTATACGGGACAAAGCACTACGTATAATTCCGTTATCGGGATGTTTTATGCTCAAACCAATTGGATCGTAAATCATCAAATTGATTCAAATATTGTTTACGTTGTTCACCTGGGGGATATATCTGAAAATGGTGATGACCCGACACGGAGCCCGGTACAATGGCGGCGGGCCGATACTGCCATGGCCAAGCTTGATGCCGCGGGTATCCCGTATGGAATGGCGGTAGGTAATCATGATCAGGGCAATCACGACCCCGTTGGTGGCGGAACTAATACTAATGACCGCGGAAGCTGTTTCAGCACCACTACCTATTATAACCAATATTTTGGTTTCGCTGTACCCCGGTTTAGCGGAATGCCTTTTTACGGTGGGCATTATGGCAGCAATAATGATAGCCATTATGATCTGTTCAGCGCCGGTGGCCTTGATTTTATCGCTATCTATATTGAATATGATGACCGCACAGACGCTGCCTCTGTTACCGAAAGGGATAATATGAATAACTGGATGAAAGGTCTTTTAACGGGAACCTATGCTGGCAGGAAAGCTATTATTGTGACACACCATGCAGGCAGCCCCGCAACACCGTCAACATACTCGGCCCAAACCCAGGAAATTTATGACAAGATAAAATCCTGCCGCAATGTGTTCCTCTTTTTGGGTGGGCATGTAAATGGCGAAGGCTACAGGCAGGATACCTATAGTGGAAGAACCATAAAAACATTTGTTTCAGATTACCAGTTCAGAACGCTGGGAGGAAATGGTTATATGCGTTTAATGAAGTTTTCTCCTGCTAAAGACCTGATCAGTGTAAAAACTTTTTCACCCTATATTTCACAGTTTGAAACTGATAGCGACAGCCAGTTTACAAGGCCGCTATTCCATGAGCAAACTACTACCCGTACTTCTGATTTTGACAGGGATGGTTTATCTGAGCTTTCCTTCTTTAATTTGGGCGTATGGAAGGTTCAGGGTATGTCAAACGTGACCTATGGCAGCGCTACGCAGGGAGATCTGCCGGTTTCTATGGATTATGATGGCGATGGTAAAACTGATCTGGCCATTTGGCGGCCGTCTAATTTTACCTGGTATATTAAACTGGCGACCGAAGTAACTGCCGTTTACGGACAGGCAGGTGATATACCCGTGCCGGGAGATTATAATGGTGATGGAAAAGCCGATATAGCTATGTTTAGGCCAACAAGTCCTTACCACTGGTATATAAAAGACCAAACTGGTTATGATTATGGTGAAGCCGGAGTTATACCCGTACCGGGTGATTATGACGGCGATGGTAAGGTAGACGTTGCTTATTATAAGATATCCACAGGAATGTGGAATGTAAGGGGGCAGATCATCAATAAACATTATGGTGATGCCGGATATATACCCGTACCAGGAGACTATAACGGTGATGGTAAAACAGATGTTGCCATTTTTGACCCTGCCACAGGTATCTGGCATTTGGATAGCGCAAATACGGGCGTTAACAATGTAACGGTCTTAACACCGGCCTCTGGCGATATCCCCGCTCCTGGAGATTATTTTGGCGATGGAATAACACATCCGGCTATTTATCGCCCGTCAAACCAAACACTGTACATGTATAATAACGGAGCAGTTACAACCACTGTTTATGGCGGTAGCGGCGATAAACTATTAAACCTGCCATATCACATCCGTAAATTCTTTTTCCCATGATTTGGATATTAAAATACGAACACCATAAACCGGGTAGCCAAATTGTACCCGGATTTATCTGCATATATTTATGAACATCAACAGAAGGAAATTTTTAGAAGTTAGCTCTCTCGCTACAGCTGGTGCAGCGCTTTTAAATTCAAACACCATGGCTGCTGTTATCAATAGCGTTAATATAATTGGTGTAAATGAGCTAAGAAGAAATTTTCTTCATCCGCCTGATGGTACAAAGTCATCTTGTTATTGGTGGTGGTTCAATGGTCTTGTAGATAAAGAAGGTATCACCCGCGACCTGGAAGAGTTTAGATTGAAAGGCATGGGCGAAGTTTTGCTGGTAAACTCAGCAGGGGGGCTGGGCGGGGTTCCGTTTCCACAGGGAGTAAAGTTTTTATCAGAAGAATGGAAGGAGCTTTACCGCCATGCCATGAAAGAAGCCAAAAGACTGAACATTGCTGTCGGCGTCAATCTTTCTTCGGGATGGTGTATGGGTGGCCCGTGGATAAAGCCTGAAAATTCCGGGCGTTGGTATCTTCAGTCGGAATTGTCCGTAACCGGTCCGCAAAAATTTTCGGATAAGTTACCGTTGCCCGGCAACAGGGCCGGGTATGATCATGTATTCAACCCACCCGGCTTTAAAGACTATATTGACCTGCCGCTTGAAAAATTGGATTACCGGGATACAGCCATAGTGGCTATTCCTGATAATGATACTGGTGGAAATTGCATCATTGATGAGCGTTCAAAAGTACTGGCTGCCAAAACCAATCATAAAGATGCCAGCAACTTCATATTGGCAACAGATGTTATGGGGCCGGTTTTATCAGAGTGGCACAATAACCCTTCGGATCAGCCGGTTCCTATTACTCAGGTCATTGATCTGAGTAGCCATGTTGATAAGAATGGCCATCTTGACTGGGACGTACCGCAAGGTAAATGGAAAATAATCCGTACCGGTCACCGGATGACGGGTTCCAGGTTAATGATCGCTCAGCCGGAGGCGGATGGCTTATCTATTGACTGGTTTGACCATAAGGGAGTGGAGCTGCAATTTGAAAACTTGGGCAGGATATTATTAGAAGAAGCCGCGAAAGTTGGCAATAAACCCAAATATTTCTGCGATGACAGCTTTGAAGATGGCTTTCCAAATTGGACAGCAAACATGCTGGAACAATTTGAAAAATACCGTGGATACAATGCCAAACCATACCTGCCTGTTTTATCCGGCTATATTATTGGCAGCGCGGAAATATCTGACCGCTTTTTGAATGATTACCGAAAAACACTGGGCGATTGCATGGCCGACGAGCATTATAAACGCTTTGCCGATTTATGTCATGATGCTGGCATACTGGTACAAAATGAGGCTGCAGGGCCAAGTCGTTCGGGTGCTATTTGTATAGACGGATTAAAGAACCTGGGCCGCAGTGATTTCCCGATGGGCGAGTTTTGGCTGGGGCCTAATCACGAAGATGAAAACACCCTGACCGATGATAAGCCTTATGGTGTATCACGACTGGACAAAGGCCAAAACAAGGTTACTAAAATGGTGGCATCGGCAGCACATATTTACGGCCGGGAAACGGTATCTGCCGAGGCATTTACCACTATGAGGCACTGGCTTGATTATCCGGGATCGCTTAAGCAAGCTTTGGACAGAGCCTATTGCGAAGGCGTGAACCGCATAGCTATTCACACATCAACCGCTACCCGGCCAAAAGACGGCAAGCCGGGGTATGAGTATGGCGCTGGTACCCATTTTAACCCTAACGTGACTTGGTGGGAAAAATCGGGCGCTTTCTTTGATTATGTAGCTCGTTGCCAATACTTGTTACGGCTTGGCAGGTTTGTTGCTGATGTTTTATTTTATAACGGAGACACTACGCCCAATCTGGTAGCACAAAAGCATACAGACCCATCGTTGGGTGAGGGATATGATTATGATGTGTGCAACGAAGAGGTCTTGCTAACCCGCTTATCTGTTAAAAATGGCCGGCTTATTTTACCCAACGGCATGAGCTATAGTGTGCTTGTTTTACCGGATAACAACAGGATGCCATTAGCTGTATTAAATAAGATCAGCAGTTTGATAAAAGCTGGCGCTATAGTTATTGGTAAAAAGCCCTTACAGGATTCCGGGCTTAAAAATTACCCACACTGCGATGAGGAGATAAAAACAATCACAAAGCAGGTATGGGGTAATATCGACGGGAAAAACATCAAACTAAATCATTATGGCAGCGGCCGGGTAGTTTTTGGTGATAGCATCAGGCATATTTTATTGCAGAATAACATCCTGCCTGATTTTGAATATACCAGGAAAGACGGTGACTGGATAGATTTTATTCACCGTACAACACCGGAAGCTGAGATTTATTTTATAACAAATAGGCATGGCAAACCGTTGCAGTCAACCTGTACATTCAGGGTTAAAAACCGCACGCCTGAAATCTGGGATGCCGTTACCGGGAAAATCAACAACAAGGTCAACTTTCAGCATGTAAACGGACGAACTGGGATTTCTTTAACGTTTGAGGCATTTCAATCCTGGTTTATTGTATTCCCTGTAAATTCATCGGCACCTACCGCAAAAAGTTCAACTGATCTTCCGCAGCTAAAACGGGTAAAAGAATTGACCGGGGCTTGGAATGTTGAATTTGATACTAAATGGGGTGGCCCCGAAGTTGTGGAGTTTGGCAGTTTACAGGACTGGAGCCAGCATCCCGATGAAAGAATTAAATACTATTCGGGAAAGGCGATCTACACCAAATCATTTGACCTCGAAGCAGCTGCTAATCATAAACCTGTTTACATTGACCTCGGTATAGTAAAAAATATTGCTGATGTAAGCCTTAATGGTAAACATCTGGGAATTGTATGGACAGCTCCCTGGCGAATAGATGCATCATCGGCTTTAAAATCAGGAGAAAATGTGCTAAAAATAGAGGTGATCAACCTATGGCCAAACAGGCTGATTGGTGATGCGGCATTACCTGCCCAAAAGCGTTTAACAAATACCAATATTGTATTTAAAAAGGATGCACCACTATTGCCCTCAGGTTTACTGGGGCCGGTAACTATACAGGCTGAAGATTAGTCTGAAAGTCTCTATCATTAAATGTTGTAAAAACCTAAATCATGAGCTTAAACAGAAGAAAATTTATACAGTTAGGTTCGGTAACTATTGCCGGGCTGCCGTTAACCCGTATCACAAAAAACGCAGCGTGGTATAATTTTAATGCCGATAAAACTTTGCCGGCAAATGATCTGTACACCGCTTTTAAATATCCGGTAAATACATCAAAACCGTTTGTGCGCTGGTGGTGGAACGGGAACAGGATTGTAAAAGAAGAGCTTTTGCGTGAGCTGGATATGCTGAGAGGCCTGGGTATTGGTGGCGTGGAGATCAATTCCATCCGATTCCCGGAAACTGCCGATCCGTTAAATTATAAGGAATATGAATGGCTAAGTGATGACTGGCTTGATATGCTTGATTTTACGCTAAAAGCAGCTGAAGAACGCGGAATGATCTGTGATATTATTGTAGGATCGGGCTGGCCGTTTGGCGGCGAGTTTTTAACAAAGGACGAACAGACGCAGATCATGGCCCTGGGTACCAAAGACATTACCGGGCCACAAACGTTAAAAATATCGCGCGAAGAATTACTGAAAATAGTTGATCCGCCGATCTCATCAAAAAACACCAAAAGCTTTAAAGAGCTTAGCATACTCAGGTTAGCACCTGTCAATTTGGAAAGTGTAGATACTGTAGTTAACCTCGATGTTCAAACCGGCCAGGAAATGATAACAGTTAATGTTCCTGAGGGTAGTTATGTGCTGTATTTCCTGGTGAAAATTACAGGATTTATGGCTGTAATGTTTGGAGCTCCGGGTGCCAGCGGGCCGGTTTTAAATCATTATAATAAGAATGCGGTTCAAAAATACCTCAACAAAATGTCTGATGCCATCACTCCCAAAATAGGGCTGATGGGTAATAAATTCAGATCGGTATTTACAGACAGTTTGGAATTGGAAGGAGCCAACTGGTGCGATGATATGCTGGAGCAGTTTGAAAAACGAAGGAAATATTCACTCAATCCTTATCTGCCTTTTATATTGTTTAAAACCGGGCGATTAGGAAGGGCGCTGGATGAAAAATATGGCTCCATCCCCGGCTATGAGTTAAGAGATACCTTAGACCGTGTGCGTTATGATTTTGAAATAACCAAGATGGAATTGTTCCAGGAGCGGTTTTTGGATACATTTTTGAACTGGTGCAAAACAAATGGTGTTAAATCAAGGGTGCAGGCTTATGGCCGGGAATTTCATCCCTCTGATTCCAGTATGCAAATTGATATTCCCGAATGTGAAACCTGGATCCGTACCCATATAGGTCAGGAGCTGAAGGATTTTGATTATAAACAGGGCAGGGCTTATTCAGAAGTTAATAAATTCGTTTCTTCGGGAGCCAGGCTGGCTGGCAAAAAGCTCATTAGCTGTGAGGAAATCACCAATACTGAGCTGGTTTTTAATGCCACACTGGAAAAGATAAAACAAACCGGTGATCAAAGTAATTTGTCGGGTGTAACCCATTCCATATTACATGGGTTTAACTACAGTCCTGCCGATGCCCCATATCCTGGCTGGATTAGGTATGGTACTTTCTTTAATGAACGGAATCCGTGGTGGCCATATTTAAAACAATGGGTAGGTTATAAAGGAAGGCTGTCGTCAGTTTTTCAGAAAGGGACACTCGTATCTGATGTGGCGGTTATGCATCCCCTACCCGACCTGTGGAGCAAATACGCGGCGCAATGGGATCCATTTCCTGAAAGGGCATTGCCGGATTATGTACATAATATATGGGAGGCTATCCATCAAAATGGCAGCGGCTGCGATTATGTAAGCGAGAGCATTTTACAAAAGGCCACCTTTCCTAACGGAAAGCTCTCTTATGGCCCCCGGCAGTATAAAGTATTATTAATTGTAGAGGCGGAAACCATACATCCCGACACGGCTAAAGCCATTAAACGTTTCGCGGATGCAGGCGGGCAAATTATATTTATTGGTAAATATCCGCACAAAGCGCCGGGATATAATAACCATGTAGTACTTGACAAACAAGTGAGTGATATTATAAAAGGAATAAAAAGTAAAAATGTAGTTATGTATCCGGCCCCAACACCCAGTGATAAAATAATTGACTGGTACAAGGGCATGCAGGAACAATTCGGCATTAAACCTTATATGAAAACGGATAATCCACAAGCATCCGTTAGTCAGGTTTATTATAAATTTGATCTTACCGACGCGTTTTTTATCTCCAATTACAGCAACAGTAAAAGGTTTGAATTTAACGCGGAATTTGAAGTAGCGCCAAATAAAACAGCCTGGTTATGGGATGCCGAAACCGGAGAGCGTTACCTGTACCCCACGGCAGGGAAGAAAAACCGGTTGAAAATTACGCTTGGCCCGGCAGAAACCAAACTGATAGTTTTTGACCATAACCGACACGGTAAAAAGTATAATCCAATTGATCATTCAAAAAAAGCGATACTAACTATTACTTCACCCTGGAACTTAACACTTAATCATGTTAACGGTAGTAAACAAGCTCAGAAATTAGATAAACTGGCTGATTTTAAGGAGGATAGTACCCTCTTAGCTTTCGCAGGCAATGTCTTATACGAAAATTCATTCGAGGTAAATAACGCGGCTGAAATAAGCTATTTAAATTTAGGAAAAGTAGAGGGTGTTAGCGAGGTTACGCTTAACGGAAAAAATCTGGGTAACCGCTGGTATGGTGATCATGTTTACCCGGTGAAAGATATTATTAAACAAGGGAATAACAAGCTTGAAATCAAGCTTACCACAACCCTTGGTAATTATATGTACTCTTTAAAAGATAATAAGGACTCGATCAAATGGATCAAAGGCAAAAAGCAGCCACTTTATTCGATGGGTATTTTAGGACCGGTTGAGTTGGGATAGCATCCGCAATTAACAAACAAACTCAGAAAAAAGAATGAAGAAAAAGACGGTTGTAAAGCCCATCTTTTTCTCTAAAGGTAATTAAACTATAATAACCTTAACATCTTTTTCTTCTATTGCCTTTACAGTGTTCTTTGAAACTTTATTATCAGTAATAATATAATGAACTTGCTCCAGGCTGCATACCCGGCCCAGGCCCCGCCTGTCAAACTTCGTGCTGTCAGCTAAAATAACTACTGTTTGCGCGGTTTCAATCATTTTTTGATTAAGTGTGGCTTCCGATAAATTTGATATGGTTATACCAAAATCTATATCTATGCCATCAACACCTAAAAATAGTATACTGCAGGAAATATCCTCTAAAACGCTCATAGCATGTGCTCCTGCAACAGACGAGGAATTTTGCCTGATCAAGCCGCCTAATTGTAATACTTCCACGTTAGGACGATTGCTTAGCTCCAACCCCACTTTTAACGCGGGAGTAATAACAGTAAGATGTTTGGTTGGATGAAGCATACGTGCCAGTTCAAAAACAGTAGTGCCAGAACCGATCATGATGGAATCAGTTTGGCCAATGAGCTCAATTGCAGCTTTTGCGATCTTTTTCTTTTCGTCAGAGTTTATAAACTCTTTTTCGTAAATGGGCCGGTCAACAGCATACGGATTGTTTATGGATGCGCCGCCGTGTGTTCTGAATAAGAGGTTTTTATCTTCTAATAGTTTTAAATCCTTTCTAATGGTTACTCCAGTCACACCCATTTCTTCCACCAGCTCAACAATATTGACTTTTCCTTCTTTTTTTAGCTTTTCAAGTATAAACTGGTGCCTGTCAGTTATGTTTTTCATTTTTATTTTAGAAATATGAGCTAAAAGTAGAGAAAAATATTGTCACCATGGCTTTTAATTTGTAGTTATTTTATATTTCAAAACATTTTTTTTAATTAAATTTTGTTTTATTTGGTTTTAAATGCTTTATTTGTTTAAGCTTAATCTGAAGTGTTAAGCTTTTTTAACTAAAATAAACCTAACAGGCATGGAAATGCCCATTGCCATTCTTTAAAGCTTTAAACCAATTAACAATTAAAATAAAAAGAAATGACTAATTCAGGCAATTCAGTACTTGATAAAGCGGGTATTCCAAGGCACCTTGCCTGGGGCTATCTGGGTATCCTGATTTTTATGATGGGTGACGGCGTTGAACAAGGCTGGCTAAGTCCTTATCTTCTGGGAAGGGGTTTAACAATACAGCAATCGGCCTCGTTGTTTACGATATATGGGGTAACCATTGCCATATCTTCCTGGTTTTCGGGTGTTTTAGCCGAAAGTTATGGGCCTAAAAAAACCATGATGACGGGAATTCTCTTGTACATTTTGGGTACGGTCGGCTTTGTGGGGTATGGCATGCCAGAGCTGCATTTTCCGATTATGCTGATTACCTATGCCATAAGGGGGTTTGGATATCCGCTTTTTGCCTATTCATTTTTAGTTTGGATAACTTATAGGAGCCCCGAGCAGAAATTGGGCAGGGCAGTTGGCTGGTTTTGGTTCGTTTTTACCGGCGGATTAAATGTTTTTGGCGCTTATTATTCAAGCTGGGCAATTCAGCACCTTGGATATCTTAATACATTATGGAGTTCTATATTTTGGGTTGTACTGGGTGCATTTTTCGCACTCGTATTGAATAAAGACAAATTTAAAGCCGATGCAAATTCAGGCGCGGTGAGCAAATCGGAGGAACTGGCGAAAGGCCTGATCATAATGAAGGAAGAGCCCAAGGTTTTGTTAGGAGGTATTGTGCGCATCATCAATACAACCGCACAGTTTGCTTTCCCGGTATTTCTGCCAACATACATGGCGGCCCACGGATTTTCAACTACTGCCTGGCTGCAAATATGGGGTACAATTTTTACCGCCAATATTGCATTTAATTTGATTTTCGGGTTTGTTGGCGATAGCCTCGGCTGGAAAAATACAGTGATGTGGTTTGGCGGGGTTGGTTGTGCAGTAACTACCTTACTTTTTTACTATTCCCCCGTTTTATTTGGGGGGAGTTTTTGGCTGGTAATGCTTAGCGGTGTATTATGGGGTGCCTTGCTGGCCGGTTATGTACCACTATCGGCGCTTGTTCCGTCCCTGGTTAAAAAAGATAAGGGAGCAGCAATGGCCGTATTAAACTTAGGTGCCGGTTTGGCGGTATTTGTAGGCCCGGCCATAGTTGGGATTTTTATCGGAATTGTCGGCGATGAGGGTGTGGTTTGGATATTAGCTGGCCTGTATTTAATCAGCGCTATATTAACCGGGTTTATTTCATTGCCTGATAATGCAAAAACCGCGCATTCTGCAAAAGAGTCGCCTGGAATTCTATTTAAAATGGAATAAAACCCCTTGCAAAATTTACTATTAAAATACAAATAACAAATATGAGGATATTGATAACAGCGCCATATAATCAAAAAGGTCAGGACATACTCTCCGGTAAGTTTGGAGAAGTTATTTACAAACCATGGAAAGATAACGGCAGGGCATTTAATGAAAGTGAACTAAATAAACTAATTGATGAAACGCACGCTGATGCTTTAATTACAGAGCATGATAATGTAACGGCCAATGTGATAAATCTTCATCCTGAATTACAATTTATTGGCGTTTGCAGGGGTACGCCGTCAAATGTTGACCTTGAGGCGGCCAAAAAGAAAGGCATACAGGTGTTTTATACACCCGCACGAAATGCCCAGGCTGTTGCCGAACTGTTTATATCAAATGTGATAAGCCTGATGCGTAATACGATTCCGGGCTGGCAATGGCTAACCGGGAAAAACTGGGGCGAAGGCGCCCATACCTCATACCTGCAATTTAAGGGCAATGAACTGGCCGGAAAAACCATTGGTATGGTGGGTTTTGGTGCGGTAGGTCAGAGGATTGCAGAAATGGTTAAAAACTTTCCCTGTCATATAAAATTTTATGATCCTTACATAGAAACCGCCAACCCTGATTATCACAAAACATCTCTGGAAGATGTTTTTGAAAGTAGCGATATTGTTTCAATTCATTTACCGGTTAATGATCAAACAATTGGTATGATTGATGAAAAATTGATCTCCAGAATGAAACCAGAAGCCATATTTGTAAACACAGCCAGGGCCAGTGTGGTAAAGCGCGATGATCTGCTTAACGCGATTGAAAATAACAGGATCAGGGGGGCTGTATTGGACGTGTTTGATTTTGAACCACCTGATCAACAGGATTACCGCCTAATTAACCATCCCCATGTATTAGCTACACCGCATACGGCAGGCGCTACTCATGAAGTTGAAGACCATCATGTTGAAATTTTAAATGAAAAGATCTTAGGATGGGCCTTATCAAATGAGATCAACAATGCCGAAAAAAAAACAGCTTGATCTGAGATGGCATCTAAAGAAGCATATATTATAATTGACATTGGTACCGGTAATGTACGTGTTGCCGTGGCAGCCGTTACCGGAGAAATATTGGGGATTGATCGTGAAAATATTATATACCATAAAGACACAAACTATCCCGAGGCCCTGTATTTTGATCCAGAACAGCTTTGGGAGCAGGTTACTGCATTAACAAAAAGTGCCTTGGTACAGGCAGGTGAGGTGCATATTCTTGCTTTAACAGCTACCAGTCAGCGTGAAGGGATTGTACTGCTGGATAAAGATGGAAAATCGCAGATTGGATTGCCCAATATTGATCACAGAGGCAGGGAGTGGGAAAGCCTGATCAAGGATAAAAGCTATGTGTACCGGCTAACCGGGCGTTACCCTACTTCACTCTTTTCTGCTATGAAAGTTGTAGGCATCCGCGAAAAGCGAAAAGAGATCTGGAATGATTTTTCTACCTTTTTGAGTATCAGTGACTGGATAGAATATATGCTAAGCGGAATTGCTCACTATGAGCATTCGCAGGCATCAGAAACTTTGTTGTATGATGTGGCGAAAAAAGATTGGTCGGCAGAGCTGTGCGCTGTTTTTAATATAGATCTGTCGGTATTACCACAATTAACAGATTCCGGAACAAATTTAGGTACTATTACCAAAGAGCAGGCAGCTAACCTTAACATTGCTGATGATGCACAGGTTATAGTAGGTGGTGCTGACACACAATTAGCCATAATCAGCACACAGCCTGAAACCAACGATGTGGTTATTGTATCGGGTACAACTACCCCGATTATTAAATTGACCGATAGATATTTGACCGACGAAAAGGAGCGGACTTGGACAGGAAGACATGCTAATGAAAGTGATTTTATGTTTGAAGCTAATGCCGGTGTCACCGGACTTAATTATCAACGACTAAAGGAAATTTTTTATCCCAATGAAGATTATGAAGTAATCGAGCGGGAGTTATCAGAGATAAACAGTTTTCAATGTGTTGCATCATTAGGATCGTTATTGGCCGATGAAATAACGCCGCTTACCAAAGGTGGGTTTATTTTTGACGCACCGGTTTCGCACCAGTTAACCCGTGCAAGCTTTGTTTGGGCAACCCTTTGGGATATTGCCTGTAGTATATGCGAGAATTATAAAACCTTAAATGAGGTTAGTCCACATGAACAGGATTATATATGGGCCTGCGGGGGAGGTGTTCAGAGCCATACTCTAAGGCAGTTTATAGCTGCCTTGCTAAACAAAAAAGTAATGATCCGTAACAGTTATCGTCAGTCATCGGTAGTTGGGGGTGTTTTAATATGTAATATGGCACTTGGAAAGGACCAACCGCCTGCCATAACCCTGGAGGTTGTGGAACCCACAGCAAGGGCGCATTACGCATCATTGTATAATGAGTGGAAAAAGACCCGTTCATCCTTTAAACAGTTATTCAGTTAATGGCACCATATTTTATAGGGATTGATATTGGCACACAGGGGGCAAGGGTTGTTTTGATCGATGCAAAAGGATCCGTCATTTCGTTGTCAGAACAGGTTTTTTCGCTAAACGATCAATCACGCGAAGAGCAATCTCCCGCAGCATGGTGGGAGGCTTGTTACCGGTCGTTAGCCAGCTTATTACAAAAGGAGGAAACAAAGGGTGTTATTGGTGATATAAAAGCTATTGCGGTGACTTCCACGTCAGGCACCGTTATTCCTTTGGATCAAAATAATGTGCCATTACATCCTGCTATTATGTACAGTGATAAACGGTCTGTTAAACAGGCTGAAAAATGTACCGGCGCTGCGCTGAAATATCATAACAGCGGTTACACGGCCTTTAATTTTTCGAGCGGTCTTGCAAAAATGGTTTGGTTCCAGGAAACTTATCCTGCTAAAGCCGATAAAATTGTCAGATGGATACATGCGGCAGATTTTGTAACTGGTATGCTAAGCAATATATGGGGCATAACCGATTATACCAACGCGTTTAAATCAGGCTATGATGTTAGTAAATACGAATGGCCCGAATATCTGTATACCCAACTTCCGCTAAAAAAAGAATGGCTGCCCAAAGTTGTTCCGTCCGGAACAGTGATTGGTACTATCTCAAATAATATAGCCCGAAATCTTGGCTTGCCTGAGGGTGTTAAAATTACAGCAGGCATAACAGATGGATGTGCGTCGCAGATAGCATCTGGGGCCATAAATCCTGGCGAGTGGAATACCACCATCGGCACAACTATGGTGATAAAAGGGGTGACTAAAAATGAAGTGCTTGATCCCTTGGGTCGTTTGTACAGCCACAGGCACCCGGTTGGTTACTGGATGCCGGGTGGTGCCAGTAATACCGGGGCAGATTGGGTGACCAATGAATTTGGTGACGATCTGGTTAATTTAAATGAACTGGCTTGTCAGCTTATTCCTACTCCCCACATAACTTATCCGCTACAGCAGGAAGGAGAACGCTTCCCTTTTATTGCGCCACAGGCCAGGGGCTTTGAGCCCGAAGGGTTAACCAGGGAGGAGCGGTTCACGGCAAATATGGAAAGCGTGGCTTATCTTGAACGGTATGCTTATGAAATGATAGAACATCTGTCAGGCGAAAAAGTGAATGCAGTTTACACCGCAGGAGGAGCCAGCAATAGTGATGCCTGGCTCACTATTAGAAGTCATGTGCTGAACAAACCTATCTATAAAATGAAACACGTATCAGGTGCTGTAGGTGCGGCTGTTTTGGCTGCGTCCAAAACGCATTTTAATTCTGTAATTGAAGCCGTAAAACAATTGGTTGTAATTGAAAAAGAGTTCAATCCTGGAAAGGAGTTGACCGAAAAATATGAAGTCAATTATCAAAAATTTTTATCTGTTATGCAGCGCAAAGGCTATATGAAAGGAGGTTTTGATGCTTAGTGTTTTTTTGTTAAGGCATGGGGAAACCCCATATAATGCCGATGGTAACCGCTATTGTGGCAGAACCGATGCCAGCCTGACCAGTAAAGGCGTGAAACAAGCTGTAAAAGTGTATCATCAGTTAAAGGACGAAAAATTTGACGCGGTTTATTCCTCTCCGTTACGCAGGGCATGTTTCACAGCCCAAATAGCGACCGGGAGCCAGCAGGTACAAACAGACGAACGCATCACCGAAGTGTATTTTGGTAATTGGGAGGGTAAAACAAAAGAAGAGTTTATTGACGAAGATAAATCTTTGTGGGACGCATGGATACACGACCCTGGAAATACAAAGGCCGGGGGTACTGGTGAAACAGGGATGGAAATTATTGAAAGGGTAAATGCTTTTTTTAATGAAATGCTGCAAAAGCATGCAAACGAAACCATAGTAGTGGTGGGGCACAATGGTATAAACCGCCTGTATATGGCGTATAAATTGGGTATGGAATTAAAAAACTACCGGAGAATATTCCAGGAAAACGCCGCTATTACTTTTTTTGAGCTGGATGACACTGGCGAAATCACCTTAAAAAAACTAAACGCATAAATTAATATCAAAAAAATGAAGAGGCCATCGTCTAATCCCATATTTTTATTGTGCTTACTATTAGTCATAACCGCAAAAATTTCAAAAGCGCAGACAGAAATAAATGCTCTTAAATTTAAAAACATAAAGGAGTTTCAGGGATATTTTAAACATACCGGAAAAAATATGCCCGTGATCAGTGGTCATCGTGGCGGTACAACTAACGGTTACCCGGAAAATTGCGTAGCCACGTTTGAAAACACCCTTAAACATACCCCCGCTTTTTTTGAGATCGATCCCAGGTTAACCAGGGATAGCGTAGTTGTTTTAATGCATGATGAAACACTTGACCGGACAACAACTGGTAAGGGTAAGGTATCGGATTATACTTTTGCCGAACTGCAAAAATTCAGGTTAAAAGATCCGCAGGGAAATGTTACCGATTATAAGATACCAACGCTTAAAGAAGTTATTTTATGGAGCAAAGGTAAAACGGTATTAAACCTTGACCATAAGGATGTCCCGCTTGAAATGACCGCCCAAATATTAAAAGAGTGCAAAAATGATATGGTAATGTTAACGGTGCACAATGCCCAACAAGCCCGATTTTATTACGACAACAATCCTGACAATATGATGTCGGCCTTTGTACTAACAAAAGAGGCTTTTTATACGTATGAAAAAGTAGGAGTGCCATGGAAGAATATGATAGCCTATATAGGCCCTACAAATAAACCGAAGAATAAAGAACTGTTAGATATGCTTCATGCTAAAGGCGTTATGTGTATGATTTCGGCAGCACCATCATATGATAAATTAAAGGACCCGGCTGAACGGGCTGCTCACTACCGTGAAACGTTTATAGTGGGCGCTGATATTCTGGAGTCTGACCTGCCAATAGAAGTAGCAGAGGCAATAAAATCAATTATGCCGGAATCCAGAAGAAATCTTGGGGAAGGGTAAAACTATAATCAAATTGTAGCCGGATATGTTAATCCGTCCATTCCGCCAAATACATCAGGAGCTTTAACAGGCGCGGCAAAAAGTGCTCTAAGTGAAGCCAGCGCACGCGTGCGAGTGAGGTTTTTTGCGAATTAAGTCAATTATACGATGCGGTATCTCGCGGGCGTGTAAAGAAAGCTTGAAACAGGTGGATGCCTCTCGCTTCCTAGGGCTGGTTATAATTTTATAAATCGGAAACGGCTTTGGATGTTATTCATATGATGGTTCAGGCTACAGTTTCCACACCTATTAATATATTCTCCAATTTTTCAATTTGTGCCAGCGGAGGTACACCTTATTTCATTAAACGCATTAAAGATACATTAATCGTACTATTCTGTTTAGCAATAGTAATTATCATTTTTTTATTCCTTTTTAAAAAGAAAGTCAAGTTTGTTGATACGTCTGCGATGTCAGCATTTGAATATGTGCCTAAAGCTAGCCACGCCATAAAAAGCACAACTACAGTTTTTAAGATTGATACCCTTTACGTCAAATTCAATTATAAAAATACTGCAGAACTATGGCTTGAACTTTCCAATGGAAAAGAATTTCATGCTGATGAAGTTTCTGCCGACGAGCTCGCAGGAATCCTTGCCATTATAAATACCGGAAAGGCACAGTTTAATACAGGTAACGGAGAATTAATTTTAGATATGCCAACCAAATAGATTATGAAATTCATCCCATTATACGCACTATTTTTGCGCTGTTTTTATTCGGTTGCGGCCAGCAAAAAACAATCTTTAAAAACAATATACTTGCGATTTATAAAAAAATACCAAGAAGCCCGAACGACAACACCACGAAAAATTATTCTATTGAGCTTGATACTGTCAATGCTCCCTTTTTGGCAACGATAACTGATAAAACAGACTATTATACGCTCAAAATAGCAGATACCAACAAGTTAAATAAAGGGAAAGCCAAACCACTTGAAGGTGGGCCAGACCAACACAGACTGGCTTTTGGCGGCAACTATTATTTTCCTGATGATTCCGTTGAAAACCACCCCATTAAATACGGAGACGGAAATTTTGGTATACAAGCCTTATCCATACCGTTAAAGTTCAGGCAACAAATTGGTGATGGGAGTGTAAATCCGGCAAACGTGGAGACTGGTACAATGTTGGATTTTCAGCACTTTACAAATTCAATTATAATATTTTCGATCCTAAAAAGAAGTTTTTAGGTAAAAATCTCAAATAGTTTTCCTTTAGTACCGGGCTACTTGGCGGTCTTGGCGCTGTGTCCTTAAAAGAGGCGACAAATGCACCCGGCTTAAAACCGGACAGGCAATCTGCTTCATATAGTTATGGTGCCGTCTTTATGCTCGGTTTTAATAACATTAATTTCGGTTACGCCATTGGCAGAGATCATGTATTTGCGCTTCAGGGCAACCCAGGGTTTACCAAAATAAGACATGGCAGGGTATAATAGTCGCGCTTGACATCATCAAATTTTAAGCATACCCAATATTGCATTAGGGATAAAAGCGGCATCCTTCGCAGAGGATAGCCCAGCCCGAAAGGGTATTTATCCACACAGAGTGTCTTTGCTTTTTTAAGGGCGGTATAAAAATAAATGAAAAACGTTCGCAAGTGTTTAGCAACTTGCGAACGTTTGTGGTATCAGCTGTACCAGAACCCTATTTATAACAGTTTGATTTACTGTATTTTAATTAAATGAAATCTAAAAGGTATCCTTTTTGGTATCACACTAACGACGTATATTATACGTGATTACAAGATACTGGAAACCTGCATTGCAAATATACAAATTAATCATTTAAATGATGTAATAGGAGTAGTTTGAGGTTTACATTTTCAAAGGCCAGTAACTTCCTTAAATAAATTAAGGTTTATTGAACTTAAGACCATCGATTAACAGAATGATAATCTCATCAAAACTGTTTCGAGTCAGCTTTTTCTAACCTACAAATTGCTTATGCAATTGCCTACATTTAAAAACTCATGATATACCTTTCGGACTCAGCATCCCAACATTGCCTTCTGCTAATGCAGCCGGCAGCATCTCAAGCAAAATATTAGGCCTATCTTCAACTCCCCAATCGTTTAGAACCGCTAAACAACGATCAAACGTTTCTTTGTTATTATCGTAATATGGTGCCGTGCGGTCATTATAATAATGCTCACTCTTTTCATGTTTAACATAAACATCCGGTT